>JANXOV010000056.1 GCA_025357635.1 Pseudomonadota bacterium | reverse complement strand
AATCCCTCGCCTTGAGCGATAATGAGGCCGCAAAGCAGGTTCAGCAGGCCAGAAAGCTGCTGTTCCAATCCATTAACCGTCGATCTAAAACCGCAGCCTGACTCCTACTGTTTCAGCCTCATATTACGATTGGAAAATACTGCAATCGAGGAAATTGGTTGAGAATCAACGGCCGGCGCGAGGGAAGGCGCCGGCCGGGAGGGTCAGATCGGGTCGGCCTGCTTTGCGTCTCGGGGAGGGGCGCTACCGCCCTGCTCTTCTTCGCGTTTGATGCGCTCGTAGATTTCTTCGCGGTGAACGGAAACATCTTTCGGCGCATTGACGCCGATGCGCACCTGGTTGCCTTTGACACCCAGGACCGTCACGGTCACTTCGTTACCGATCATGACCGTCTCTCCCACTCGTCTGGTCAATATCAACATGAAAATAACTCCTGGTACCGGGCTCGTGAGAGATGCCTCTCCTGTGCCGGCGAGAATACTAGAATCCGCCTGAGAATTCCCGCGACTTGATTATCCGGACAACCCATAGGCGGCGTGCAGAGCGCGCACCGCTCGTTCGAGGTGAATTTCCTCAACCAAAACGGAAATCTTGATCTCGGAGGTGGACACGAGCCGCACATTGATTGCTTCCCGCGCCATGGTTTCAAAAAGCTGCGCCGCAACACCCGCGTGCGAGCGCATGCCCACTCCCACCACAGACAATTTCGCGACGCGATCGTTCGAAACGACGTTGGATTCAGGGAAAGCCTGCATCAGTCCTGCGGCGATGCGTTTCGTTTGAACATAATCATCGCGGTGCACCGTGAACGAAAGATCGGTCTTGCCGCCGCGGGCAGCGCTGACGACGATCATGTCGACATCGATGTTCGCATCCGATATCGGCTTGAGCACGCGATATGCCGTGCCTGGCAAGTCGGGCAGCCCGAAACAATTGAACTCCGCTTCATCGCGGTTGAAGGCAATGCCGGCAACGATGGGAGCTTCCACGGTGGGTTCCTCTGCGCATATCAGCGTGCCGGCGCTCGGATGAAACGCGGACAGCACGCGGATGGGCATATTGTACTTCTTTGCAAACTCCACCGCGCGCAAGTGCAGGACGCGTGAACCCTGTCCTGCCAGCTCCAGCATCTCCTCGAAGCTGAGCCGTTGCAAACAGCGCGCGTCGCGAACCATCCGCGGATCCGTCGTGAACACGCCGTCCACGTCGGTGAGTATCTGGCACTCATCGGCCTGCAGCGCCACCGCCAAGGCGACGGCGGTTGTGTCGGATCCGCCACGGCCGATCGTGGTGGTGTCGCCGCGGGCGTTGACGCCTTGAAAACCGGCAACGACGGGGACGCAGCCGGACTGCAAATCCGCCCGCAGATGCTCAGTCTCGATGGCTTGGATGCGTGCCTTGCCGTGCGCTTCGCTGGTCTGCACGCGCAACTGCGCCCCGGTGTAGGACCGCGCCGCCACTCCTCGCGCGCGCAGCGCCATCGCCAGCAGCGCCGCCGAAACCTGCTCGCCTGTGGCCAGCAGCGCATCCATTTCGCGGGCATCGGGCTCAGGGGCCAACTCGCGCGCCAGGTCCACCAGTCTGTCGGTGCTGTCACCCATGGCGGAGACCACCACGGCGATTTTGTCGCCGCACTCACGCACGCGCGCGACCTGCGCCGCAACGCTTTGAATGAGGGTCAGGGAACCGACGCTGGTGCCGCCGTACTTTTGTACGATCAGCGCCACGTCAGCGTCAGGCCGCCAGTCGATTCTTGATCAGCGCCTCGACGCCCGCCAGTGCGGCGGCGAGATTTTCAGGCTGTGTGCCGCCGGCCTGCGCAAAATCGGCACGCCCGCCGCCGCGGCCGCCCACCTGCGTTGCCACGGCCCCGACGATGTCGCCCGCCTTGAGCTTGCCCATCAAATCCGCCGACACGCCGGCGACTAGGATGACCTTGCCGCCTTCGATCGCGCCGAGCACGACCACCGAGGACCCCAGCTTCTGCTTGAGTTGATCCACTGCATCGCGCAGCGACTTGGCGTCCGCGCCTTCGATCTGGGTGGCCAGCACCTTGATGCCATCCACGACAACTGCCTGCGCGGACAAGTCCCCGCCCTGGCCGGTGGCAAGGCGAGACTTCAGAGTCTGAATCTCCTTTTCCTGCCTGCGCGTGCGCTCCAGAAGTTCGCGCACCTTTTCTTCGGCCTCTTCGCGCGATCCGCGCACCAGGCCGGCAATGTCGCGCAGCATCTGGTCGGTGTGCAACACCCACTCGTAGGCGCCTTGACCGGTCAGCGCTTCGATGCGGCGCACGCCGGCGGCGACGCCCGACTCGCCAATGATCTTGAAAAATCCGATATCACCTGCCCGAGACACGTGCGTACCGCCGCACAGTTCCATGGAAAAGCTGCCCAAGCGCAACACGCGCACATCGCTGTCGTATTTCTCGCCGAACAGCGCCATGGCGCCGGCCGAGACCGCCTCATCGAAGCCCATGACCTGGGTGTCCGCGGCGGCGTTGAGCCGGATCTGCTCGTTCACCAGCTGCTCGATGGACTGCAGTTCCGCGGGCGTAACCGGGTGATGATGCGAGAAGTCGAAGCGCAGCCGGTCCGGCGCGACCAGCGAGCCTTTTTGCAGCACATGTTTGCCCAGCACCTGACGCAGCGCCGCATGCAACAGGTGCGTGGCGGAGTGATTGCGCACGATGGCGCTGCGACGCACGCCGTCGACCTGCGCTTGCAGCGTATCGCCGATCTGGATGGCGCCCGATTCGAGCACGCCGACATGAGCGAACGAGGCGCTGATTTTCTGCGTATCACTGACGGCGAAACGCGCCCCACTGCCGACGAGCGCGCCTGCGTCGCCCACCTGGCCGCCGCTCTCGGCGTAGAACGGCGTTTTATCCAGCACCACCCGCCCGGATTGGCCGGCCTGCAGCTTCTGCACCTGGACGCCGTCGGCGATCAGCGCCGTGACACGCGCAGCATTCTTCAGGCTGTCATAGCCGAGGAAATCGGTCTTGCCGGTGAGCTTCACCGTGTCGCGCAAATCGGCGCCGAATTTGCTGGCAGCGCGCGCGCGGCCACGCTGCGCTTCCATGGCGGAATCAAACCCTGCCTGGTCGATGCTCAAACCGCGCTCGCGTGCGACATCGGCGGTCAGATCGATGGGAAAACCAAAGGTGTCGTACAGCTTGAACACCACATCGCCCGGAATCACCGACGAACTGAGCCTGGCCGTCTCGGCATCGAGCAGCGCCATGCCGGTGGTCAGCGTCTCGGCGAAGCGGTCTTCTTCCTGGGCCAGCATCTGCACGGCCCTCGGCGCATTTTCAACCAGCTCCGGATAGGCAGCGCCCATTTCCTGCACGAGGCTGCCCACCAGCTTGTGGAAGAACGGTTGCGTCTGGCCCAGTTTGTAGCCATGGCGGATGGCGCGGCGAATGATCCGGCGCAGCACATACCCGCGGCCCTCGTTCGAAGGCACCACGCCGTCGATGATGAGAAAGGAGCAGGCGCGGATGTGATCGGCGATGACGCGCAGGCTCGAAGAGCCCAGATCCTGTGCGCCGGTAACCTCGGCGGCGGCGCGAATCAATGCCTTGAACAGATCGATGTCATAGTTGCTGTGCACGCCCTGCATGACGGCGCAAATGCGTTCCAGGCCCATGCCGGTATCCACCGAGGGTTTGGGCAGCGGGGCCAGTACGCCATCCGCGCTCCGATCGTACTGCATGAACACCAGGTTCCAGATTTCCACGTACCGGTCACCGTCTTCATCCGGCGTGCCGGGCGGTCCACCGGCGATATCCGGGCCGTGATCGTAGAAGATTTCAGTGCATGGGCCGCACGGGCCGGTGTCGCCCATGGCCCAGAAGTTGGACTTCTCGCTCATGCGCGTGCAGCGCGTGGGATCGATGCCAATCTCCTCGGTCCAGATGCGCGCAGCCTCGTCGTCGTCCTTGAACACCGTCACCCACAACCGGTCTTTGGGAATCCCCAAGGCGCCGGTGATGAAATTCCAAGCGAAGTGAATGGCCTCTTTCTTGAAGTAATCGCCGAAGCTGAAATTGCCGAGCATCTCGAAAAACGTGTGATGCCGCGCGGTGTAGCCGACGTTTTCCAGATCGTTGTGCTTGCCGCCGGCGCGGACGCAGCGTTGCGAACTGGCGGCGCGCGTAAAGTCGCGTTTGTCCTTGCCCAGGAACACGTCCTTGAACTGCACCATGCCGGCGTTGGTGAACAGCAAGGTGGGGTCGTTGCCTGGAACCAGCGAACTTGAGGCCACGACCGTGTGGCCGTTCTTGCGGAAAAACTCGAGGAAGCTGCTGCGAATCTCCGAGCTGGTCATCATCTTCAATTTCAAGTCACGTTTCATAGTCTATGGTCGTATCCAAAGCCGATCGAATCTGTGCGCCGGTAAAGCCCCGGTAGGCAAGAAAGCGCGACTGCCGCGCCTTCTCAGCGTAATGGGCCGGCGCAGCGGCGCCAAATTTCTTTTTGCGCGCCTCCTGAGCACGAATATCCCACTCGGAATAGGCGGCAAGAAGTTCGTCAATCAACTCGCCATCGACGCCCGACTGGCGCAGCTCGCCGCGTACCTTCAGGGGGCCCTGGCCCCGCTGGGCATGATAAGCGACAAAGTACTCCACGTAGCGCCGGTCGTTGATAAGGTTTTCACCCACCAACGCGGCCACTACCTGCGCGGCGACCTCGGCGGTGTAACCCCGATCGGTCAGTTTGGTGAAGATCTGGCCGGAGGCGCGATCGCGCCGTGCGAGCATGTCCAGCGCCGCGCCCCGTGCGGCGGCCGCATCGTCAGGATTGAGGTCGGAGCGGCGCACCGTGCTTCAGGGGCCCACCGGGCCCCGCAGAGCACGGTGGACCACACCTGGAAAGCGAAAGGCCCTCAGGCCTCCTTGGCCTCTTTGGCCTCTTTGGGCTCCACACCGCGATTCATCGTCGCCTTTTCAGGGATCAGCTTGGCGCGAAGCTGCTGTTCGATGTCCTGGGCGATGTCCTTGTGCTGCTGCAGGAAGGTACGCGCATTGTCCTTGCCCTGACCGATGCGCTCGGTTTTGTAGCTGTACCAGGAACCGGATTTTTCGATCAGGTTGTGCAGTACGCCCAACTCGATGAGCTCGCCTTCCTTGGAAATACCGGTGCCGTACATGATCTCGAACTCGGTTTCGCGGAACGGCGGCGCGACCTTGTTCTTGACCACTTTGACGCGAGTCATGGAGCCGACCACTTCTTCGCCGGACTTGATGGCGCCGATGCGGCGGATGTCCAGGCGCACGGAGGAGTAGAACTTCAGAGCGTTGCCGCCGGTGGTGGTTTCGGGATTGCCGAACATGACGCCGATTTTCATGCGGATCTGGTTGATGAAAATGACGATGGTGTTGGAGCGTTTGATGTTGCCCGTCAGCTTGCGCAGCGCTTGCGACATGAGCCGCGCATGCAGACCCATGTGGGAGTCGCCCATCTCACCTTCGATTTCGGCCTTCGGCGTCAACGCGGCAACCGAGTCGACCACGACCACGTCCACGGCGCCCGAACGCACCAGCATGTCGGTGATTTCCAGAGCCTGCTCGCCGGTGTCGGGCTGTGAAACAAGCAGATCGTTGACTTTGACGCCGAGCTTCTCGGCGTAGACGGGGTCGAGCGCATGCTCGGCGTCCACGAACGCCGCCGTGCCGCCGTTGGCCTGCGCCGAGGCGATGATCTCCAGCGTCAAGGTGGTCTTGCCCGAGGATTCCGGTCCGAAGATTTCGATGACGCGGCCGCGCGGAATGCCGCCGACGCCCAGCGCGATGTCGAGCCCCAGCGAACCGGTGGGAATGGTGTCAACCTCATAGGTTGCGCCGGCATCGCCAAGGCGCATGACCGAACCCTTGCCGAATTGCTTTTCGATTTGACCCAATGCGGCGGCGAGAGCTTTTTTGCGATTGTCTTCCATACGAATTCCTTGATCTGTGAATGGCGATATTATTTCACATCCGGCGCGTCGCGAAGCCTCCAATCGCGCTGTATTTACAGAGTTTTGAGAATTATTTTTATACAGTAGTCGCCGCTTCCAAACACTGTATGAAGGTCGCTCAAAGCGCCAAAACGCCGCGCAGCGCGCAGCGTACTGCGGCCAAGCGAACGGCGTCGCGATCGCCGCGAAAACGTTTGCGCATCGTGCGCACCAGAACTCGCGATCCGCTGCGCCGCGCCCACGCGAACCATACCGTGCCCACCGGCTTTCCGGGCACCGCGCCGCCGGGTCCGGCGATGCCACTCACCGCAACCCCGAGGTCAGCCCGGCAGCGCCGCAAGGCCCCGCGCGCCATGGCTTTCACCACTTCTTCGCTGACCGCGCCGTGCCGCCTCAGAACGCCGGCCGCAACGCCCAGATGCGCCTGTTTGGCCTCGTTACCGTAGGTGATCCAGCCCTCGGCGAACCACTGCGAACTGCCGGCAATGTCGGTCACCGCCTTGGCCACCCAGCCCCCCGTGCAGGACTCCGCAGTACACAGAAAATGGCCGCGTTCGAGCAGCCGGCGCCCGACGCGAACGCTCAAGCTTCGCAGGTCATGGTCTGATTTCATGGCCGTCATGCTACCCTTCGACGCGCCTATGTCGAGCGCCGCCGATCTCAGTCAACACACGCCCATGATGCAGCAGTACCTGCGCATCAAGGCCGACTATCCGGACGTGCTGTTGTTCTACCGCATGGGTGATTTCTACGAGATGTTCTATGACGATGCGCGACGCGCAGCCGCGCTGCTCGACATCGCCCTGACCCAGCGCGGCGCCTCCGCCGGCGCCCCCATTCCCATGGCTGGGGTACCGGCCGTCACCGTCGATACCTACCTGCAGCGGCTGGTGCGGGCCGGTGAGTGCGTGGCCATCTGCGAGCAGCGGGGCGAGCCGGGCAAGACCAAGGGTCCGATGCAGCGCGAGGTCGTGCGGGTGGTCACGCCCGGCACCGTCACCGATGAGGCGCTGCTGGAGGAACGGCGCGACACGCTGATTGCGAGCGTCGGCGTTGGCGTGGCGCGCGCAGGCGACCGGGGCGCTGGGCGCGATGAACTGCACTTCGGCATTGCCTGGCTGGATCTGGCTGCCGGGCGCTTCAGTGTCATGCAATTGAGCGGCGAGGAGGCATTGGAAGCGGAACTGGAACGGTTACGGCCCGCGGAGATCCTCATCGCCGAGGACGCCGCGCCGCTGGCGAGGCTTGCCAACGGCGTGCGCCATTGGCGGACCCGCCCCGCCTGGCATTTCCAAGCCGACACAGCGCAGCGGTCCTTGTGCGAACAATTCGGCACCCGCGATCTGGCGGGCTTCGGCTGCGATGACCTGCCACTGGCAGTGGCGGCCGCAGGCGCGCTGCTCGCCTATGTGAAGGAGACGCAGAAATCCGCGCTGCCGCACCTGCGCGCGCTCTCCACCGAAACGCGCGATGCGGCCGTGCTCATGGATCCTGCCACGCGGCGCAATCTGGAACTCGACACAAGCCTGGCTGAGCGCCCCGAACTCACACTGGCAGGCGTATTCGACAGCACCGCCACCGCCATGGGCGGTCGGCTGCTGCGGCGCTGGCTGCACCGGCCAATTCGCGATCAGCAGCTGTTGCGCGCCCGTTACGATGCTGTGGATGAATTCATGGCCGGCGAACGCTATACCGCGGTTTCGCACCGGCTGCGCGCAGTAGGAGATCTGGAGCGCATTTTATCGCGCATCGGGCTGCGCAGTGCGCGCCCGCGCGACCTGGTTCAGCTGCGCCAGACGCTGACCGCGCTGCCGGCGCTGCGCGCATCGCTGGGCACGCCGCAATGCGAACTCCTGGCGCAGTTGTCCGCTGAAGTGGGCGACCATGCGGCCGAGCGGGCGCTGCTGCAACGCGCAATCGCCGAGTCCCCGCCGCATTTCCTGCGCGACGGCGGCGTGATCGCGGCCGGCTTCGACGCGCCGCTGGACGAGCTGCGCCTGCTGGGATCCAACACCGAGCAGTTTCTGCTGGAACTGGAGCGCAAAGAGCGCGAGCGCACCGGGCTGTCGAGCCTGAAGCTGGGTTTCAACCGCGTGCAGGGCTTCTTCATCGAACTGAATCGCGCCCAAGCCGAGCGCGTTCCCGACAACTACATTCGCCGCCAAACGGTCAAATCCGCCGAGCGATTCATCACGCCCGAACTCAAGGCCTTCGAGGACAGAGTGCTGGGCGCGCGTGATCGCGCCCTGGCGCGCGAAAAAGAACTCTACGAAACATTGCTTGGCTCCCTGATCGAAACGCTGGCACAGATGCTGCAAAGCGCCGCCGCCATTGCGCAACTGGATGTGCTGGCCGCGCTGGCCGAGCGCGCGGTGAGTCTGGATTGCGTGCGGCCCACACTCGTGGATGAGCCGCAGCTGTGCATCGAGGCCGGCCGGCATCCCGTGGTGGAGCGCGCCAGCCGCGAGCCCTTCATCCCGAACGATCTGCGCCTCGATGCCGGGCGGCGCATGCTCGTGATCACCGGCCCCAACATGGGCGGCAAGAGCACCTACATGCGCCAGGCGGCGCTGTTGACCATCCTGGCTCACATCGGCGCATTTGTGCCGGCGAAGCGTGCGGTGTTCGGGCCGGTGGACCGGATCTTCACGCGCATCGGCGCCTCCGATGACCTTGCGGGCGGGCGCTCGACCTTCATGCTGGAGATGACCGAAACGGCGAACATCCTCAACAACGCCACCGACCGCAGCCTCGTGCTCATGGATGAAGTCGGACGCGGCACCAGCACCTTCGACGGCTTGTCACTGGCGTGGGCGTGCGCTGCATTCATCGCCGCGCGCATCAAGGCATTCACTTTGTTCGCGACGCATTATTTCGAGCTGACCAGTCTGGCTGCGGAAGCGCCGGGCGTGGCTAACGTACACGTCGAGGCGGTTGAGCACGGCGAGAAACTGGTGTTTCTGCACAGCGTCAAGGACGGTCCCGCCAATCAAAGCTATGGGCTGCAGGTGGCTGCGCTGGCGGGAATTCCGGCCTCGGTGATCAAACAGGCGCGCCGCTATCTCACCGAACTGGAGCGCGAGCGCGATGCGCTGCGCGCTCATTCATCCCCGCAAACAGAGCTGCCGCTGTTCGCGCCACGCGGCGCAGACAGTCGTGGCGACGCGGGCGCCGACCCGGCGGCCGCGCCGGCTGCGGATTCGCCCGCACTGAGCGCTTTGCGCGCCGCCGATCCGAATCATCTGAGTCCGCGCGAGGCGCTGGACCTGCTGTTCAAGCTGAAGGAGTTGGACGCCACTCAAGACGGCGGGTGATCGAACCGGCCGCTGCGCAGAAATGCCGCGGTCTGATGCACCACCCGCGTCGAGAACACCATGCCGGTGTGACTCACCTCCAGCACAATGTGATCCGCCGCCCCGTGCAACTGCGTCTCTGACACCATGACCGTGCCGTCATTGGGACCCTCAAGCGAGGCGACCAGCCGGCCCATCCCCATGGACAGATTGCCGGCGATCACACCGACTTCGCGCTCGCCAGTCCAACGGCGCACGATCGACTGGATGGTTTCCTGTTCGATGCCGCGTCCCAACATGGCCTTCAGGAAAGGAAAGCGCGAGAGGCTGCGCGCAACCGCGCTGCCTTGCAGTGGCGAGCCCAGCAGCACCACACGGCCCGGTGCGATGGGTGCGCATTCCTCCAAACATTTGAGGATGACCAGCCCGCCGAGACTGTGGCCGACCAGGTCGATGCGCCCGCTATCGAGCTTGCGCAAGAATGCGCACAGCTCCAGCGCATTCTGCGAAACGTCGTTGACGACGCTGCGGTAGGAAAAGACCACGACCTCCGCGTCGAGCTGCTTCTTGAGCTCACCGCGCAAGATCACCGATTCGTGTCCCGTCATCCACAGACCGTGCACGAAAGCCACGGTGCGGGCGCTGCGCATCAACGCAAACCCTCAAGTACCTCGGCTGCCAACAGACACCGAATTTTGACCAGGCTCTGGCCGGATACCGCTTCTCGAATCAACACCTTGGGTTGCCGGTCGGCGTCAAAATGGGATGCTGGTTCACAGCGGGGTATCGGGTGTAGATCATGTGGTATCGGCTGAACTTTTCATCACAGAGAAAACCCCGGATACGCGAACGCTCCGCGGATCGCCTCGACATCTTTTCCAGAGACGCCGCCGGCGCGCAGAGTTTCGTACCAGGTGGCTTCGACCTGTTGCTTCATGACGTTGAGGATCTTCTCGGCATCGGCGCGTTCGAGCAGAAACCTGGCGTGCTGCGACAGTATGTTCTTCGCATTGGCGTAGCGCCCCTGATCACCGCAATCAAGCGCGAGATCGCGGCGCTCCTGACTCACGGGTGTTGACGGCGTGAGGTCATACGCAGGAGAGAGCTTCCAGCTTGTCTCCTTGGCGATGAACGCGTGATTTCGGGGGTGATCATCGATGTTTGAGATGAGCGCGTTGAAGCAGATGCGGCAGAATAGTTCCTTCGCGTCTTTCTTCGGTTCCGCGACGATGCGGCGCAGCTCTTCAACCAGCATCACATAGGACCAGTTGCGGCGCACCTCGGGGGCTTCGTCGGCGCGCAGGATGGTCAGACCGCTTACCATGCGCGCGCGCGTGTACCCATCCGCCGTGTTCTCGCGATCGAAACGCTTGACCAGCAGGACATCCTTCCCGCCGACCGTCTCAAGCCTGCTTTCCGCGGTCGTGAGCCCGCATGCGCGCGCGAGCCGCAGCATGGCGTACTCGACGCGAGCGTTGTTCCAACGATCGTCCGGTCGATTGAACTTGGCAACCCACAGCGCTGCGTCGTCCTCGACGACGGCCTTGGGGCGGGCACCACCCATGGAGGTGCCGAGCAGCAACAGGTCCTGTACTTCCTGAGCCAGAGGATCGTTGGGCAGATCGTCATTGATCAGCGCATCCGCCAGCGCGTGCAGCTTCTGCAGATCGATCGTCCTGTTGAAGGTGCGTCGCGGCGCCGGGGGTTCGGTATTGAACCCAAACCCGAGCGCGCCCGCTCGGTCATCGGGGGATTCCAGCAGGTAATCCAGTTCGCCGAGCTGAGCCTTGCCAGCGCGCCTCTCGATTACGCGGCGACCCCAGGAATCCGGTCCCGCATCGCGTAGCGCTCCGAATACGCCACCGAGGAGTGCCGTCTCGTAGGTGCGCTTGGAGAGCTTGAGTTCGACGGGATCGATCTCGACCGCGCGTGGTTCATCGAGGTACTTGCCGCGATACACGAACTGACCAAGCGCATCGCGGCGCGCGTTCTGGTGCAGCGCGAATTTTCCCACGGTCACCGGCATCGTCTCGCCAGGCAATGTGATGTAAACGAAGCACTCGGTGCTGGACTCCTTAGAAGTCACCGCTCAGCCCTCGGCTCTTGCGCACGCGCGTTTTCCCCTTGAACGACGCCAGGGTGAGCCCTTGCTCGTCGGTGGCCGGATTGGCGAGTTCACGCCAGGGGCCGAGCAAGTCATAGGCCCACAGCAAGGCGGCGTAGACGCCGGAGGCCGTCGAGGCTTTTCCCTTTTCAGCCTCCATGATGGCGCGCCGCCCAGCCCCTATCTTCTGGGCGACCTCTTCTATCGTGAGCTGGCGCCGGCTGCGAGCGAGGCGCAGGTTTTCGCCCAACCCCTTGAGGGCTTGTTCGACTGCATAGGGTGGTGCTTGCAGGAGTGGATTCTTGTTCGCCATGTGCTTTTGAAAGAACTGTAAACAGTTTAAAGTGTCTTTCAAAGCATATGGTATTCGTGATATTACCGCAAGCCCGTTCAAATTCAACTCCGCTTCGCGCCCATCGGCGACGTCATCGCCAAGGGCCGACCCCCATTATTGGGGAAGAACGCCATCCACTCCTCCGGCCTGTCCGCATGGGCATGAATCAGGCGCGGCGCGTGGGTGTAGGCCATGCCGCGGGTGGACATGCCGGTTTGCAGTATTAGTCGATCTTGATCGGCGCAACCACCCGGATATGCAACTCCTTCAGCTGCGCATCGCCGACCTCGGTCGGCGCGTCGGTGAGCGGACAGGCAGCGGTCTGCGTTTTCGGGAACGCGATGACATCGCGGATGCTATCGGCGCCGGCCATGAGCATGGCCATGCGATCCAGGCCGAAAGCAATGCCACCGTGCGGCGGCGCGCCCAGTTTGAGCGCATCGAGCAGGAAGCCGAACTTGAGTTTGGCTTCATCCTCCGAGATACCGAGCAGGTCGAACACGCGCGATTGCAGTTCCTGGGAATGAATTCTCACCGAACCACCGCCAAGTTCGCTGCCGTTGAGTACGAGATCGTAGGCCTTGGCGACCGCCGTGCCAGGGCTTGCGGACAGCGCCGACGGGTCGAGATCTTTCGGACTGGTGAAGGGATGATGCATGGCCGACCAGCGCCTGTGATCCGCATCCCACTCGAACATGGGAAAGTCCACCACCCAAAGGGCCTTCCAGCCTGGCGCCACCAGCTTCAGGTCTTGGCCCACTTTGACGCGCAGCGCGCCCAGTGCATCGCTGACCACCTTTGCCGTGTCGGCGCCGAAGAAAATGAGGTCACCGTCTTTGGCGCCGGTGCGCTCCAGAATGCCGGCGATGGCCGCGTCGCTGAGAAATTTCAGAATCGGCGACTGCAGGCCGTCGCGGCCCTTCGCGGTTTCGTTGACCTTTACGTACGCCAGACCCTTGGCGCCGTAGCGCGCGACGAAGGCGGTATAGTCGTCGATCTCCTTGCGTGACAGCTTGCCGCCGGCGGGCACCTGCAGCGCCGTGACGCGGCCGTTCGGATCGGCGGCGGGTCCTGCAAACACCTTGAAGTCGCAGCCCCTGACCAGATCCGCCACGTCGACGAGTTCCAGCGGCACGCGCAAATCCGGCTTGTCGGAACCGAAGCGACGCATGCTTTCCTCATAGGTCATGCGCAGCAATGGCTGTGGCAGCTCCACGCCCAGCACCTGCTTGAACAAATGCAGGAACAGGCCTTCCATCAAATTCTGGATGGCGTCCTGATCCAGGAAGGAGGTCTCGATATCCAACTGCGTAAACTCGGGCTGGCGGTCCGCGCGCAGGTCTTCGTCGCGGAAACAGCGCACGATCTGATAGTAGCGGTCGAAGCCGGCGATCATCAGCAGCTGCTTGAAGATCTGCGGCGATTGCGGCAGCGCGAAGAACTTGCGTGGATGCGTGCGGCTGGGCACCAGGTAATCGCGCGCGCCCTCGGGCGTGGCCTTGGTGAGCATCGGGGTTTCGATGTCGATGAAGCCCTGCTCGTCCAGATAGTTGCGCATGGCGCGCGTGATCCGATGGCGCAGCAGCAGCCGGTCGCGCATTTCCTCGCGCCGCAGATCCAGATAGCGATACTTCAGCCGCAC
Source organism: Pseudomonadota bacterium (assembly GCA_025357635.1). Classification (GTDB taxonomy): domain Bacteria; phylum Pseudomonadota; class Gammaproteobacteria; order Steroidobacterales; family Steroidobacteraceae; genus TMP-86. The sequence goes on along the minus strand of JANXOV010000056.1, from coordinate 15,446 downwards.
CTCTTCGCTGACATGCTCGTCGAGCTGGAAGGGCAGCGGATCGGAGCGGTTCAGAATGGTGAGATTCTGGCACAGCACTTCGACTTCGCCCGATTTCAGATGGGTGTTGGCGGTGCCGGCGGGACGCGCGCGCACCCTGCCCGTCACCTGCACCACGAATTCATTGCGGATACGCTCGGCCTGCGCAAACTGCGCGGCATTGTCGGGATCGAATACGATCTGCAGAAGTCCTTCGCGATCGCGCAGATCGACGAATATGACGCCGCCGTGATCGCGGCGGCGGTGGGCCCAGCCCGCCACGGTGATGACTTGATCGATCAGGGGGCGGCCTACTTGGCCGCAATAATGGGTGCGCATACGTTTGCGCATGCTACGGGTCCATCTTGGAACCGGCAAGCGCGGTGATTGTCGGGAGCGCGGGGGGCGGGGATCGGCTGCGCCGCAATCGCTCGCCGCGGCCCTTGCATTGCCGTGGTATTCAAACGCCGCTGCGGGCCGCGGTTCCCGAGAACGGGCGGGCGCTTCGGCCCCACGGATCTCAGCGCAGAATTTGGTTGTAACGCTCCTGCGCGCCTTGCGCCCGTTCTCGGCGCGCTCAATGCGACGCAGCCGATCCCCGCCCCCCGCGCTCCCGGCGTCACCGCACTAAGAGTGGTTCTCGGCTTCGTTCGCAGCGATGGGTTGAAGATGAGTTTTCCCCACCTCTTGGGCAGCGTCGAGTTGCAAATTGGCGCGCATCCTCCTGACTCCAAGTGTACGAGGCGTTACGGCGTGATCCGATGGCGCGGCGGGGACCACGCGGTTTCCTGCGTTGAGCGAGCCGAGAACGGGCGGTTGGCGCGCAGGAGTGATTCACACAAGTTACGTGCTGAGGCCCGTGGGGCCGAAGCGCCCGCCCGTTCTCGGGGACCGCGGCCCGCAGCCACTTTTTGAAAACCTCGACAGTTCTTGGGCCGCGGCTCGCGATCGCAGGAAACCGCGTGGTCCCCGCCGCGCCAGCGGTGCCGCGCCTCCAATCGTCACTAAGACTCAGCGGCGGGACTTGGACTTAGCAGCAGCCTTCTTGCGCGCCGCAGGAGTCTTTCGGGAAACCGATCGCGATGCACTCTTACGCCCCGAGGAGGCCGGCGTCTTCACTGCCGGGGCAGCGCCGGCGGCCGGTTTGTCGGCGGCGGGTTTCGACTCTTTCACAGGAGCAGCTGCATCCGGGGTCGCCGCATCGGCTTTCTTGTCATCCTTGGCGGCGACAGGCTTGTCCTCCTTGGGAGCATCAGGCTCTGCCTTGTCGACCAGGTTGCGCTTATTGTCCTGGTCGGATTTGAAGTCGGTCTCGTACCAGCCGGACCCCTTGAGGCGGAACACCGGCGCAGACATCAGGCGCTTCAGGCTGGATTTGCCGCATTCCGGGCATTTCTTCAGCCTCGCGTCCGACACTTTCTGCATCACTTCCACATCGTGGCCACACTTTTCGCACTGGTACTCGTAAAACGGCATTCTCGACCTCTAAGCTGAACAATCGCTCCCGACGTGCGCAAAAGTATATCGAAGCCGGGGCCGTTGGGCCTCAGTGCAGGCGTTCTTTCTCGAAAGTCAGCTCACCCTTCTTGAGCTTGGCGACGATTCGATCCCCGGCCACGAAGTCTCCGCGCAGCAGCCGCTGCGCCAGCGGATTTTCGATCTGCGACTGAATGGCGCGCTTGAGTGGGCGCGCGCCGTACACCGTGTCAAACCCGGCTTCACCGATCTTGTCGCGCGCGTCCTCTTCCAGCCGCAGTTGAATGTCGCGATCGGCGAGCCGGCTGCGCAAACGCCCCAGCTGGATGTCGACAATGGAGCGGATCTGCTCGCGGCCCAGCGAATGGAACACGACAATGTCATCGATTCGGTTGATGAACTCGGGACGGAAATGCTGGGTCACCACTGCCATGACCGCGGATTTCATCTTGGCGTAGTTGGCCTCGCCCGCCATTTCCTGAATGGCCTGGCTGCCCAGATTCGACGTCATGATCACCACGGCGTTGCGGAAGTCGACGGTGCGGCCCTGACCATCGGTCAGCCGGCCATCATCCAGTACTTGCAGCAGCACATTGAACACATCCGGATGCGCCTTTTCGATTTCATCGAGCAGGATCACCGCATACGGCCGGCGGCGAACCGCCTCGGTCAGATAGCCGCCCTCCTCGTAACCCACATAGCCCGGCGGCGCGCCGATCAGCCGCGCCACGGAATGCTTTTCCATGAACTCCGACATGTCGATGCGCACCATGGCCTCTTCGGTGTCGAACATGAATTCGGCCAGCGCCTTGCACAGTTCGGTCTTGCCCACGCCGGTGGGTCCCAAGAACAGGAACGAGCCGCTCGGGCGATTCGGATCCGACAGTCCGGCGCGCGTGCGGCGGATGGCATCGGCGACGGCCTTCACCGCTTCTTTCTGCCCGACGACGCGCTTTTCCAGCGCCTCTTCCATCCGCAGCAGCTTGTCGCGCTCTCCTTCGAGCATGCGCGACACCGGGATGCCCGTCCACTTGGAAACGACCTCGGCGATCTCTTCCTCGGTCACATTGTTGCGCAGCAGTTGCGTGGGCTTCTGCTCCACTTCCATAGCCTTGGCCAGCCGCGCTTCCAGCTCCGGGATGCGGCCATATTGAAGTTCCGACATGCGGCCCAGGTCCTGGCCGCGGCGCGCGACATCCATTTCCTGCCGCGCACGCTCCAGCTCCTCTTTGATGTGTGCAGCGCCCTGCACGGCAGCCTTTTCTGACTTCCACACGTCCTCAAGATCAGCGTACTCGCGTTCCAGCGTCTTGAGCGTGTCTTGCAAAGTGGCAAGCCGTTTGCGCGAAGCCTCATCGGTTTCCTTCTTCAACGCTTCACGCTCTATTTTCAACTGAATCACACGCCGGTCGAGCCGGTCAAGCGCCTCCGGCTTGGAATCGATCTCCATGCGGATTCTGGAACCCGCCTCGTCGATCAAGTCGATGGCCTTGTCGGGAAGCTGCCGGTCGGAAATGTAGCGATGCGACAGCGTCGCCGCAGCAACGATGGCAGGATCGGTGATCTCCACGCCATGATGCACCTCGTAGCGTTCTTTGAGTCCGCGCAGGATGGCGATGGTGTCCTCGACGCTGGGCTCGTTGACCATGACTTTCTGGAAGCGCCGCTCCAACGCCGCATCTTTTTCGATGTACTTGCGATACTCGTCCAGCGTTGTCGCGCCCACGCAATGCAGTTCGCCGCGCGCCAAGGCGGGCTTGAGCATGTTGCCGGCGTCCATCGCGCCTTCGGCCTTGCCGGCGCCGACCATGGTGTGCAACTCGTCGATGAACAGAATGACCTGGCCTTCCTGTTTGGACAGATCGTTCAACACGGCCTTGAGCCGTTCTTCGAATTCGCCGCGGAATTTCGCACCGGCGATCAGCGAACCCATGTCGAGTGCCAGGATGCGCTTGTTCTTCAATCCCTCCGGCACCTCGCCGTTGACGATGCGCTGCGCCAGACCTTCGACGATGGCGGTCTTGCCGACGCCGGGTTCGCCGATCAATACCGGGTTGTTCTTGGTGCGACGCTGCAGCACCTGGATGGTGCGGCGGATTTCATCGTCGCGGCCGATCACCGGATCGAGCTTGCCTTGCGTCGCGCGCTCGGTCAGATCGATGCTGTACTTTTCCAGCGCCTGCCGGTTCTCTTCGGCGCCGGCGTCCTCGACTTTGGCGCCGCCGCGCATTTCCTCGATCGCCTTTTCCAGAGCCACCTTGCTGACGCCAGCGTCTTTGAGCGCACGGCCGAGTTCGCCACGGTCATCCAGCGCCGCCAGCAGAAACAGCTCGCTGGAGAGGAATTGATCGCCGCGCTTCTGCGCCAGCTTGTCAGTGACATTGAGCAGTTTGGCCAATTCGTTGCCGAGCGAGACGTCGCCACCGGCGCCTTCGACCTTGGGCAGCCGGTCCAGCGCCGCAGACAAGTCCGAGCGCAACTTGGGGATGCGGGCGCCGGCCTTGTCCAGGAGCGCGCGGGCGCTGCCTCCCTGGCCGTCGAGCAGCGCGCTCATCAGGTGAAGGGGCTCGATGAACTGGTGGTCGCGCCCCACGGCCTGCGACTGCGCATCCGCCAGCGCCGATTGAAATTTGGTCGTCAGCTTGTCCATCCGCATGCTTGCACCCGTCTTTGCTTAGGCTTCGATCTGCGGTGGAAATGGGGTCAAAGGACGGCCAATTCAACTGCCGGAGCGCTCAATTTGCGTGGCTGTGGGTGAAGGCAATGAGAGCTATTCCGGCTGCGATGAAGCCCACTTGCGCAAAGCCGGTCCGTGCATCCGTGCGCTCGTGCAGACCCGGAATGAGGTCGGACATGGCCACGTACAGCAGACTGGCCACCGCCAACGCCAGGGCATAAGGCAGCAGACTTTGCGACTGGCCGAGCGCGAAATAGGCCACCCAGCCGCCCACCACCGAGGCAAGGCTGGACAAAAGGTTCAGGCTCAATGCCTTGAGACGTGAAAAACCGCCGCGAAGAAAAATGGCGAAATCCCCGACTTCCTGCGGGATCTCATGCGCGATGACGGCGATGGCGCTGGCGATGCCCAGATGCTGGTTCGCCAGAAATGCGGCGCCGATGACCAGGCCGTCGACGAAATTGTGCAGACTGTCGCCAATCAGCACGACATAAGCGGAGGATTTCGCGCGCGAACTCAACAGCGGCGAATGCTCCGCGCAATCGTGCCCATGGTCATGGCTGTGGCGCCACAGAACCAGCTTTTCAAGGACGAAGAACAGCAAGATGCCGCCCACCAGAGCGGCCCCGAGTTCGTGAACTCTCACGCCCGAGTACTCGATGGCGTGCGGCAGGAGGGCCAGAAGCGAGGCGCCCAGCAAAGCGCCCGTGGCGAAGCTGATCATGTGCGGCAGGATGCGGGCCCGCACGGCATCCGACAGCACCATGAAGCCGGACGCGGCCAATACCGAAAGCACGCCGCCCAGCGTGGTGAAAGCGGTAATCAGGGCCAAGGTCGACATGGGCACAAACTCTACCATCGCAGACAGGTCAGATTTTCCAAATCAGCGTGGCCTGACGGCCGCTGCGGCCATCGCGCCGGTGCGAAAAGAAGCGCTGCGGCTGCGAGTGCGTGCAGTCATCGTCGCCGAAAATCTGGCGCACTCCGGCGCCTACCAGCCGCTGGCGCGCCAGCACGCGAAGATCTGCCATAGGGCGTGCGCGGGCGCCGGGCGTGAACGCCGCGGCCGCCGCGGGATCTTTGCGCACGAAGGCATCGCGCACCTCCGACCCCACTTCAAAACGCTGTGCGCCGATTGCCGGACCCAGCCAGGCCAGCAGACGCGACGGATCGATCCGCATCGCATCGACCGTCGCCTCGAGCACGCCATCGGCGAGTCCGCGCCAGCCGGCATGCGCCGCGGCGACGCACTCGCCCGCCACGTCGGTAAACAATACCGGCAGACAATCGGCCGTGAGAATGGCGCAGATCTTGAACTTGCACCGGGTGAAGGCAGCGTCCGCGCGCAAATCCACGTGCGCGCTATCCAGGTCGGCGACGCGCACGCCGTGCACCTGCTGCAGCCACTGCGGCTCACGGGGAAGCGCATGCGCCGCGCGCAGCCGGCGCCGGTTCTCCTGCACCAGCGCCGGGTCATCCCCGACATGATCCCCCAGATTCAACGATTCATACACGCCGGCACTGACGCCGCCGGTGCGCAGCGTCGACAGCGCCCGCACATTGGCCGGCGCCGGCCACACGGGTTCGATGCCGGAACCGTTCAAGCCGGTTCGCCCTGCAGACGCAGATCCTCACGCAGCGCGTGAATGAGCGCACTCAGGTCGGCCGGCAGCGGACTGGCAAAACTCTTGCGCTTGCCGGTGCGCGGATGATCGAAAGCCAGACTTGCCGCGTGCAGCGCCTGGCGCTTGAAGCTGCGCAGCGCGGCGCTCAATTCAGCCGTTGCACCGCGTGGCATCCCGAGCCGGCCGCCGTAGACCGGGTCGCCGACGATGGGATAGCCCAGGTGCGACAAATGCAGCCGGATCTGGTGCGTGCGCCCGGTCTCCAGCTGCACGCGCGTCAGCGTGTGTGATCGAAACCGCTCCAGCACACGGTAGTGCGTGACCGCCGCGCGTCCATCCTGGCGGATTGTCATGCGAACGCGGTCGCTGCGATGCCGGCCGATGGGCTTGTCGATGCTGCCCCCGCCGGTCATGACCCCCACGCACACCGCTTCATACTCACGCGTCACCGTGCGCGCAAACAACTGCCTCGACAGCGCCGTATGCGCCTCCGGCGTCTTCGCGATGACCAGCAGCCCGCTGGTGTCCTTGTCGAGCCGGTGAATGATTCCCGCGCGCGGAATGGCCTCGAGCGCAGGCTCATGCCCCAGCAGCGCATTTTGCAGAGTGTGCGCAGGATTGCCGGCGCCCGGATGCACGACGAGACCCACCGGCTTGTCGATGACCAGGCATTCGCGATCCTCAAACACGATGTTGAGCGGGATTGCCTCGGCCACGACCCGTCCCGGGGCCTGCCGGCCGGGAATGCGCACCTGGATGCGGTCACCGGCGTTCACGATGACGCTGGGCCGGCTGGGCCGAGCCCCGACGAGCACGGAACCTGCCTGAATCCACTGCTTGATGCGGCTGCGCGACTGGTCCGGCAAGAGGCGCGCCAGGGCCGCATCCAGCCGGGATCCCTCCATTTCCGGGGCGATCTCAATGTCGATGGTTTGGAACTCGGGACTCATTCTGGCACTCGAAGCTAGGCTTAAGGTCATCGGGTATACTGCCGCGCCACCGCGGGCCGTCATTGTAAGGAATCGACTGTGAGACTGTGTAACCTCGAGCGAACGGGCCGCATCCTGTTGATCAGTGTATTCGCTGTGGTGCTCGCGGTGGGGTGTAGATCGCACCGCGGCGATGACGAAACCAAATCCGGCCCCGAGGTGCTCTACAAGCGCGCGCACGACAGCCTCGACAGCCAGAGTTTCCAGGAAGCCATCAAACTGCTCGAAGCCCTGCAATCGCGCTTTCCGTTCAGCGAATCGGCGCGCCAGGCACGCCTCGACCTGATCTACGCCTATTACAAGATCCACGCCACCGAGCAGGCCGTGGACGCCGCCGACACGTTCGTCCGCGAAAATCCCGCGAACCCGCGCGTGGACTATGCCTTGTATATGAAGGGTCTGATTTACTTCGAGCGCCAGCCGAATTTCATCGAGCGCTACTTCAATGTGGATCTGTCCGAGCGGGCGCCCGTGGATTCGCTGAAGTCATTCGATGCGTTCGCCGCACTGATCAAACGCTTTCCGCGCAGCGAGTATGTGGTCGACGCGCGTCAGCGCATGATCTACCTGCGCAATCGACTCGCCGCTTATGAGCTGCGCGTGGCGCAGTACTACATGCGCCGCGGCGCCTATGTCGGTGCGATCAATCGCGCCAAGTACTCAGTGGAAACCTACGATGGCGCGCCGGCCATCCAGCCGGCCCTGGCCGTGCTGATCGATGCGTACCGGGCGCTGAACATGCAAGACCTGGCGGCCAATGCTGAGCGTGTCTACAAGGAAAATTACCCGACGGATGTGAAGAAGATTTCGAAGAAGAAGCATTGGTGGTCGTTCTACTGATTCACCGTGCTGATGCGGTTGCCGGAGCTCGGGTTTGCGAGGGGTTTTTGCGCGTAGGCGCGCGGTAAAGGCACCTCGTCAATGCGAAGGGCCGCTAGCGCGTATGGCACCTGCACGTAGTTTGGTTGTTGCGCACAGCGCGGCCCGCGCATTGACGAGGCCGCGCTCGTACGCGCAAAAACCCCTCGCAAACCCGAACCCCGGCAATCTCATCGTCACGCACTCGATCGATCAAGTCCAACATGCTTTTTCAGCCTCAACTGATGTTCCTGGCGAAAATGATTCGCCAAACGATCCAGCCTGAGTTTCAGGGGCTCGACGCGACCAAGGCTGAGATTCGGTTGACTATCACCCGCAACACAGCGTTTGGCGGCGCATACGGCAGAAAGGCAAACCGATAGCGCAGCTAGCGCGTCTTGTACCCACTGGTGATCGGATAGCGCCAGTCGCGGCCAAACGCGCGGCCGCTGACGCGCACGCCGGGCGGCGCCTGGCGACGCTTGTACTCGTTGCGCTTGACCATGTCCAAGACACGGCCCACGACGGCGCGGTCGAAGCCGCGTGCGCAGATCTGATCCACGGAGAGATCTTCCTCGATGAAGGCCTCGAGAATGGGATCCATCACCTCGTAGGGCGGCAGGCTGTCCGTGTCCTTCTGATCGTGCCGCAGCTCTGCCGAGGGCGGACGGTCGATGACGCGCTCGGGAATGGCGGCGCCCTGGGCGTTGCGCCAGCGCGCCAGCCGGTACACTAGCATCTTGCTGCAATCCTTGATCGGAGCGAACCCGCCGGCCATGTCGCCATACAGCGTGGCGAAACCGACGGCCATCTCGCTCTTGTTGCCCGTGGTCAGCAGCATCTTGCCGGTCTTGTTGGAGATGCCCATGAGCAGCAGACCGCGACAGCGCGCCTGGATGTTTTCCTCGGCGGTATCGGGCTTGTAGCCGGAGAATTCATCCTTGAGCGCCTTCAGCACCGACTCGAACATGTCTTCGATGGAAATCTCACTGTGCTTGACGCCCAGGAGCTTGGCCTGCAGGGCGGCGTCGTCCTTGCTCATCTGCGAGGTGTAGCGCGAGGGCATGGACACCGAGTGAACGCGCTTCTTGCCCAAGGCATCGACGGCGATGCACAAGGTCAGGGCCGAGTCGATGCCGCCCGACAGCCCCATTACGGCGCCGGGGAACCGGTGCTTGTCGACATAATCGCGCGTGCCTTGCACCAGTGCGCTGTAGACGCTTTCCTCCTCGCTTTGCATCGCCTCCACCTTGCCCGTAACGGTGCGGATGCCGCCGGGCAGATTGTCGAGGTCGAGCTGGAAATGGATCGGAAACAAGCCTTCTTCAAAGGCCGGGGCGCGCGTGGTCACGGCGCCGCTTGCGTCCATGACGAAGGAATTGCCGTCGAACACGAGTTCGTCCTGTCCGCCGATCAGATTGACGAATGCCACCGGCAGCCGCACTTCGCGCACGCGCTCGCGCACCACGTTGATCTCGCGCTGCGTCTGCTTGTTGACCTCATAGGGCGAGGCGTTGATCACTGCCAGCAGCTGCGCGCCGGCGGCGCGCGCCCGGCTGGCAGGCTCCTTTTCCCACACGTCTTCGCAAACCAGCACGCCTACCTTGATGCCGTCGATGTCTACCACGGTCGGCTCATCGCCAGGCGTGAAATAGCGCTTCTCGTCGAACACGCGGTAGTTCGGCAAAAATGCCTTGCGCTGATTGGCGATGAGTTCACCGTCACGGATGACCGCGGCGGAGTTGTAGATGACGGAGCCGACGTACTCGGGATAGCCGACAATCAGCGTGATGCCGCGGACTTCGCGCTTCAACCGGTCCAGCGATCGCGCCACCTGCAAACGCATGCCGGCATGGAACAACAAGTCCTCGGGCGGGTATCCGCACACGGCGAGCTCCGGAAACATCACGAAATCCGCCTTGTGGCGTGAGCGCGCCTTTTCAGCCGCTTCGATGATGCGCGTGGTGTTGCCATCGACATCGCCCACGCCCAGGTTGAGCTGCGCCATGACGCCGCACAGCTCTTTTGTTGAAGCCAAGGGATGCTCCTATTTCGGGCGGCGCGCCGCGCGGCGCGGCGCCTTCTTGACGCTGCGTTTTGAGGCAGGCTTTGCGTTTGCTTTGGGCTTTGCTTTTGCTTTGGGCTTCGCCTTTGTCTTGGCGCCAGCCTTGCGTCGCAGGCGTCTGGCGATCGCAGCGCCCAACTCGGCGGGTGAACGCACGGTGGTGATCCCGGCGGCTTCGAGCGCCTCGAACTTGGCCTCCGCCGTGCCTTTGCCGCCGGCGACGATGGCGCCCGCGTGGCCCATGCGCTTGCCCGCGGGCGCGGCAACGCCTGCGATGTAGGCAACCACCGGTTTGCTGACATTCTTGCGAATGAACGCCGCCGCGGCCTCTTCATCGCTGCCGCCGATCTCACCGACCATGACGATGCCTTCGGTCTGCGGATCGCTTTCGAACAATTCAAGCACATCGATGAAGTTCATGCCGCGCACCGGATCTCCGCCGATGCCGACGCAGGTGCTCTGTCCCAGCCCCTGATTGGTCGTCTGGAAGACGGCCTCGTAGGTCAGCGTGCCGGAGCGTGAGACGATGCCGACGCGGCCTTTCTGGTGGATGAATCCGGGCATGATGCCGATCTTGCATTCGCCCGGGGTGATGATGCCGGGGCAGTTCGGGCCGATCAGCCGTGTCTTGTAGCTTGCGAGCGCGGCCTTGACGCGCACCATGTCGTTGACCGGGATGCCTTCGGTGATGCACACGATGAGTTCGACGCCGGCGTCCGCCGCTTCGAGAATCGCATCAGCGGCGAAAGGCGCCGGCACATAAATCATGCTGACGTTGGCGCCGGTCCGGGCCACCGCGTCCCTGGCGGTGTCGAACACCGGCAGTCCCAGATGTTTCTGCCCGCCGCGTCCCGGCGTCACGCCGCCCACGACCTGGGTGCCATAGGCCAGACATTGTTCGGAATGAAACGTGCCTTGTTTGCCCGTAAAACCCTGGCAGATTACCTTCGTGTGCTTGTTGACCAGAATACTCATCGACGAACTCCCGCCAGGCTGACGGCTTTGGTTGCGGCATCGGTCAATTCACTCGCTGCCGTGATGGCAAGCCGGCTGCCCCTGAGCAACTCGCGCGCCGCCGGGGCGTTGGTGCCCTCCAGACGCACGATGACCGGAATATTGACGCCGACTTCCTTGACGGCGGCGATGATTCCCTCCGCGATCATGTCACAGCGCACGATGCCGCCGAAGATGTTGATGAGAATGGCGGAAACGTTGGGATTGGACAGGATGAGCTTGAAGGCCGCGGACACCCGTTCCTTGGTCGCCCCGCCGCCCACGTCCAGAAAGTTCGCCGGCTTGCCGCCGTGCAGTTGAATGAGGTCCATCGTGGCCATCGCAAGCCCCGCGCCATTGACCATGCAGGCGATGTTGCCGTCCAGCGATACATAGTTCAGCTCATGCTCGGCCGCCTTGCGCTCCATGGCGTCTTCCTGCGACGCATCGCGCATCGCCGCCAGATCCTCGTGCCGGAACAGCGCGTTGTCTTCGATGTTGATCTTGGCATCCAGCGCTACCAGATTGCCCTCGCCGGTCACTATCAGCGGATTCACCTCGACCAGGCTTGCGTCCTGTTCCAGGTACAGCTTGTAGAGCGCCTGCGCAATCCGGCCGAATTGCGCGATCTGCCCGCCGCTCAAACCCAGACCGAACGCCAGCTGCCGGCATTGATAATCCTGCAGGCCGGCGGCCGGATGAATATTGATGCGAATGATCTTTTCCGGCGAATGCTCGGCCACTTCTTCGATGTCCATGCCGCCGGCGGCCGAGGCGACGAAGGCAATGCGTCCGGCCTCGCGGTTCAGCACCAGGCTGAGATAGATTTCGCGGGCGATCTTCGAGCCGGTTTCGACATACACCTGGTGCACGGGCAGCCCTTCCGGGCCGGTCTGATGCGTCACCAGTGTGGTGCCGAGCATTCCGAGCGCATTGCTGCGCACGGCATCCAAGTCCTTGGCCAGCTTGACACCTCCTGCTTTGCCACGCCCGCCGGCATGCACCTGGGCCTTGACCACCCACAAGGAACCGCCCAACTCGCGCGCAGCCGCCACCGCTTCATCGGCCGTGGAGGCCACTTTGCCGGTGGGAACCGGGATCGCATACCGGGCAAAAAGTTGCTTGGACTGATATTCGTGCAAATTCATGAAAGATCCTTCGGTGCCGCTGATTGATCGCGTAAGGCGCGATATTCTGAATTAAGCTCTGCGGTTGCGCAAAGCCACTGATGAGGGTGACTGATTGATCCCGAACGACGACGCCGGACAGCCGATCTCTCCCGCACTGACCTGGCGCGTGCTGGGTGTGCTCAACTTATACCGCGTGTTGGTCCCCTTCGTCCTCATCGGCGTGTACTACCTGGGCGGATCGCGCACCATCGGCGTCGAGTCGCCGAGCGCTTTCTTCAGCGCCGCCGGCATTTACATGGTCTTCGGCTTCGTCTGCATCCTGGTGGTCAAACGCCGCGTCGGCTCCGCCTATCTGCAGTCCATCCTGCAAGGCACGCTGGACATTCTGCTGCTGATGCTGATTCTGCACGCCTGCGGCGGTGTCGCCAGCGGCTTCGGACTGCTGCTGCTGGTGCCGGTCGGAGCCATCGCGCTGCTGATTCCGCCGCGGTTTGCGCTGTTCATGGCGGCCGTGACGGTGCTGGTGGTGTTGACGCACACCATCTGGCTGCAGTTGAGCGGACGCACCGACATTGCCACGTACGCCACCGCCGGCCTGCTGGGCGCGGTACTGCTGATCGTGGCCGGCACCGCCAGCGTGCTCGCGACCCGCATGCGCGAAAGCGAAGCGCTGGTTCGCCAGAAGGACTTGGATCTTGCCAACCTGGCGGAGTTGTCGCAATACATCGTGCAGCATCTGCGCGAGAGTCTGCTGGTGGTGGATGCCGGCGATCAGGTGCGGCTGATCAACGAGTCCGCCGCCCAGATTCTCGGCGCCGACAAGGCCAATCCGGGCGCGCTGCTCGGCGAGGTGTCACCGCGCCTGCTGTATTCGCTGACCACCTGGCGACAATCCGATACGCGCGCCGCCACGCCGGCCAACATCGTGGCTGCCGATGGCGCGCGCGTGATCCAGCCGCACTTTGCCAGGCTGGGGCAGAACGCACCGGGCCCGACGCTGATATTCCTGGAGGACACCAGCCTCATGGCCGAGCGGGTCCAGCAGAGCAAGCTGGCAGCGCTAGGCCGGCTGTCGGCCAGCATTGCGCACGAAATCCGCAATCCCGTCGGCGCCATGAGCCACGCCGGACAGTTGCTGGCCGAGAGCCCTCATATCGGGCCCGACGAGCGCCGTCTCACCGACATCATCCGCAACAATTCCGAACGCGTCAGCACCATCATCAACAATGTGCTGCAGTTATCGCGGCGCGAAGCCACGCGCTTCGAGCGCCTGACGCTGGAAGACTGGCTGGAGGACTTCATCGGCGAGTTCTGCGACACCATGCAGGTGCCATCGAGCCGGCTGGACGTGCGAATCGATGCGCACAATCTGGAAGTGCGCATCGATCCCAGCCATCTGCATCAGGTGGTCTGGAATCTGTGCGACAACGCGCTCAAGCACGCGCCGAGTACGGGGAATGTGGCGGTGGAAATCAAGGTGGGCAGACTGATGCCCAGCGCGCGCCCCTTTTTGGAAGTGAGCGATCGCGGGCCCGGAATCGACCCGCAGTTCGTGGAGCGCATCTTCGAGCCGTTTTTCACCGGCGGCAAAGGCGGCACGGGATTGGGCTTGTTCATCGCCCGCGAACTGTGCCAGCTGAATCGCGCCGTGTTGCTGTATGCGGTGCGCGCCGGCGGCGGCAGCATCTTTCGCATCGTGTTCAGCGATCCGCAGCGCTGGGAGGAGTAGTCCCCGCGCCGAGGGGTTAGAATCGCGAACCTATGAGCCAGTCCTCCATCCTGATCGTCGACGACGAACCCGACCTGTGTGAACTGCTGTCCATCACGCTGCGGCGCATGGGTCTGAATCCGACGACGGCGGGAGACATCGCAAGCGCCCAGCGCCTGTTGAAGGCCGGGCGCTTCGATCTGTGCCTGACGGACATGCGGCTGCCGGACGGCAATGGACTGGATCTGGTGCAGTGGATGCAGCAGCACGTACCCAGCCTCCCCGTCGCGGTGATCACCGCGCACGGCAATGTGGAGACTGCCGTTCGCGCGCTGAAGTTGGGCGCTTTCGATTTCGTTTCCAAACCACTGGACCTCGGCGGCCTGCGAAAACTGGTGGCGGCGGCGCTCAAGCTGTCGGGCGACCCCAGCGGCGACACGGCGATGTTCGGCCCGCGCCTGCTGGGTGCATCCGCGCCGATGCAAAGCCTGCGTGAGCTGATCGCCCGCGTCGCGCGCAGTCAGGCGCCGGTGCACATCTCAGGCGAATCCGGCACGGGCAAGGAGCTGGTCGCGAAGCTGATCCACGAAACCGGACCGCGCCGTGAGGGGCCGTTCGTGCCGGTGAACTGCGGCGCCATCCCCAACGAGTTGATGGAAAGCGAACTGTTCGGGCACAAGCGCGGCAGCTTCACCGGCGCCGTCGCCGACAAGCAAGGATTGATCCCATCGGCTGAAGGCGGCACCTTGTTCCTGGACGAAGTGGCCGATCTGCCACTGCACATGCAGGTGAAGCTGCTGCGCGTGATTCAAGAAAAGGCCGTGCGCCCGGTCGGCGAGCAGCGCGAAACTTCCGTGGACGTGCGGCTGTTGTCGGCGACCCACAAGAACCTGTCGCAGCTGGTGGCTGAGGGCAAGTTCCGCGAAGATTTGTTCTACCGCATCAACGTCATCGAGCTGCGGGTGCCGGCGCTGCGCGAGCGGCTGGAAGACGTGCAGGAACTCGCCGCTGCGATCCTGCGCCGGCTGGCGCGGCGCATGAAAATCGAAACACCCACCCTGGCGGCCGATGCGCTCGACCTGCTGTGCTCTTATGCGTTCCCCGGCAACGTGCGTGAGTTGGAGAATGTGCTGGAGCGCGCAATGACCCTGAGCACCGGCGGCGCGGTGCGCGCGGTCGACATCCAGCTGCGCGCCTCGCCCAGCGCCTCCCTTACGGACAGCCCGGCAGCCGGCCTTGGCGATCATCTGGAGGATATCGAGCGCGTGGCGATCGTCAAGGCGCTGGAACAGACACGCTACAACAAGACGGCGGCTGCGAAGATTCTAGGCATGTCCTTTCGCGCGCTGCGCTACCGGATCAAGAAACTGGGTCTTGAATAGCCCGGCCGACTGACAATTCTTGTCAGTCGGTGACGCGAAGCGCGCGTCCATGGCTTCCAACGCCGACAGTTCTATGTCAAACGAGCGGCTCGCGTCGACTTTAAACTTCTAATAATCAATAGGTTGCCTCCGACTAGGCAGCCCTGGCACACCGGTTGCTTCTATCCAGGCACGGGCGCAAGCCGTTGCCTTAAGTCGATTCATCGTTTCCCAACAGGAGCATTTATGTTGAAGCAAGTTCAAAAGGGTTTCACCCTCATCGAATTGATGATCGTGGTTGCGATCATCGGTATTTTGGCCGCGATCGCGATTCCTGCTTATCAGGACTACACGATTCGTGGTCAGGTTGCTGAAGGCATCACGCTGGCCGCCTCGGCCAAGGCTGCCGTGTCGGAGAGTTTCGCCAACACCGGGCAAGCCCCGGCCACGCGCCTTCTCGCCGGCATGACCGCCAACGCCACCGACACCACGGGCAACTATGTGTCCCAGGTTGCGGTGGTCAACGGCGTCATCACGATCACTTAT
>JANXOV010000040.1 GCA_025357635.1 Pseudomonadota bacterium | reverse complement strand
GCTACCAATTTTTTATAGATTTTCAGACTGCTGCGGACTGATGTAGACGACTACAGACTGCCGGCTGAGGGATTCGAACCCCCGACCTACGGTTTACAAAACCGTTGCACTACCACTGTGCTAAGCCGGCATTGGGAGGCGCGACATTATAGCGAATTGCAGCCTCGCCATTGCCCCTGTTGCGCTTTAGTCGATGCCGAACACCAGCAGCAGATTCCCGGGCGTGCGGCCGGCGAACCCATACCCGGACGGCACAATCAGCGTGCCCGAATCGATGACGGGCCCGAAGCCACCGCCGATGGACCCGCCCCGCCCTATGCCGCCACCGACGGTGGGCGTGGGTACCGCAGTGTCGTATTCCCACAGGATGCGCCCGCTGCCGGCCGCATAGATCCTCAAGCGTCCGTCGCCTGCGCCGCTCAACACCAGATCATCCGTGACGGTGACCGGTGCTGCGATGCCGGGCGAGCAGGTGACGCCTCTGTCCTTGCACACGCCGTCATCGATCGGCGCCTTCCACAGGAAATTGCCGCTGTGAATGTCCAACACGTACATGCCCGGCTTGGCAGGTTCTTCGTAATGCCGGCCATCCGCTGCATCGTTGATGGGCACATACACCGCATCGCCATGTGTCGCCATGCCGAAGTGCACGCCGGCCAGAATGCCACCGCGGCCGACCTTGGTTTGCCAGATCAATTTGCCGTCTTCGGGATCGAACGCGTACACGATGCCGGACTTTGCGCCGGCCAACACATATTGCCTGCCGTTGCTGGCAGTGGCGAGAATCGCGGCGGCACCGAAGTCATGGTCGGGGCCGCTCTCGGGCGGGCAGGCATTGGGGCTGGGCAGCACGCAACTGCCATTCCATGCATCGTTCTCCAATACCTGGTGTGACCATTTGATCTTGCCGGTTTTCAGATCCATCGCAAGGACGGCATCGCTATTGCTCGTGGCCGGCGTGGAGTAATTGTCGCCGGTGGCGATGTACATCACCCCGCGCTGCTCGTCGATCGCCGGCGAATTCCACAATGCAATGCCCGAAGGACCAAAGTTCTTGTGGCCGGCGGCATTCATGCCGCGATAGATGGGCTTGTCGACCATGTAGGTCTGCCACAGCCGTTTGCCGCTGCCCGCTTCGTACGCGATGATGGAACCGCGGAACGTGCAGCAGTCGTAGTTCTCCCCAGCGGCGCCCTCTTCCAGCGATGACACGGGCACATAGAGCGTGCCTTGATACAACACCGGCGTGCCGGTGAGCGTGGTGCTGGGGTGCGGATCGGCCTTGCGCTTCCAAAGCTGCGCGCCGGTGGCGGCATCGAGCGCGTACACATTGCCGATGATGTCGCCGAAATACACTTGCGGCTTCGCGCTGCTGTCACCGGCTTGCCAGCTCGATGCGACGATGCCGGTACGCACTTCGGCCGTTGCCACATACTTCCAGCGCACGCAACCGGTGGCACGATTCAGTGCATACACCTGTCCTTCCTGGCTGCCGATGAAGATCGCGCCGCCGGCCAGAGCGGGTTGCGAGCGCACGCGATTGGCGCCCTCGAAGCCCAGTGCCCATTTCAATCGCAGTTTGCCGACTGAATTCGCATCAATACCGGCGGTCTTGTTGTCGACGTAGCGCGTGTTCGTGCGCGTCATTCCCCAGCCGGGAAACGCGGGCGGGCGATTCAAGTCGATTTGCGCCGCAGCGCCGGTGCAATACGGTGGCGCGAGCTTTGGATCGCCGGCCATATTGGCGCCGCCGAGGTACTCGGCCACAGCCTTCTTGTCCTCATCCGACAGTGCCGCGCTCTGCACGCGCATGGCGCCGGTGGTGAGCGCGTTGTAGATGGACGAAGCAGTCATGATCTTCAAAATGTAGGGCGATGGCGCATGGGCCACGCCGCGCTCGTGACATACCGCGCAGTTCTTGCTGAAGACTTCGCCGCCGCGGGCGTTGATCTTGCCTTTCAGCGCTTTTTCAGCGGTGAGCCAGGGAGCCTCAGGTTCGTGCGCCGAGGTCTGGGATTGCACTTCGGCAGCAGTGGCGATCAGCGAACAGGCGGCGAACGCCGCCGCCAACACCGCGGCAACCCAGACGTTCTTCCTCTGCATTTCCATTACCTAGAGCAACATTCAGTAGTTCTCGGCGAACGGAGTGCCCGCCGCCGCCAGTGCCCGCACCACCTCACGCCGCGTCGCGAGCACGGCAACGAGCGGGTCATGACGGCGCGCCGCCACCTCGGTCGCCGTGAACAACGGCACACCGGATTTGATCGCATCTGCGCTGTATTTTCTCGCCAGCCAGTTCAGCACCTCGGCCAACTCAGCGTCCGACAAGACGGAGTTGGCGGCGCCCGGCACGCGCAACACGTAGTCGCGTCCGGCCGGAATGCGCATGTAGTTTCCCAGCGCGTGCGCCAAAGCCGGCACCTTGCCCGGAACGCCTGCGGCTTCAGCGCCGTGGCAGCCCTGGCAATAAAGCATGTAGTTCTGGGCGGGGCTGGCCCACACAACTCCAGCGGCAGCGCAGAGCAGAACGCAGAGCGGGAACCGTTGCGCCAGTCCGAGCATGGATCTTCTACAGTCCGAGCAAGGCGAGCACCTTGGCGCGTTGCTCGCGCACTTCCGCGCCGCTCATGGGGCGGTCACGTCCGGACTTGACCTCCTCCGGCGTCAGCGGCTGGATCTGTGCCGGCGCATTCGCAACACTGAAGACAACGAAGTTCAGGACGGCGGCGAGCGCGGCGTCATTTAATTGGGGGAACTCCGACATCTTGAAATCGTAACGCTTGCCTTCCACCTCAATGCCGCCAAACATGCCATACAGCAGCGTCACGACCAGCTGCCGCCGCCCTTCGGGTATGGAGGCGTAGCGGGCGGGATAAGAAGTCAGCGGCGGAGCGAGCGAGGGCTGGCCCAACCCTTTCACGCCGTGGCAAACGGCGCAGTTGGACTGGAAAATTGCCGCGCCCTCAGCGTAAGGCGCCTTCGCAGCCTCCTGCCCCTGACCGGAACGCACCACGAGCATCAATAGGCCGCCGGCCAATCCAGCCATCCCGCCCACCCTGCTCATTGTTCGGCAACGCCCAGCAACACCGAGACCGAACAGTGGTAGTTCGCGTCGGCATTGGCCATGCACCAATTTAAATCGTTGTTGCGTGAGGGACGGTACATGGGTTTCTCGCGCTCGTTGCGGTTGCACTCGCAAGTGCCGCAGCTCACCTTGCCGCAGCAATCGTTGTACGACACGATGTAGTCGCGCTTGTCGCCCGGGTTGTGGCAAGTCCCGATCCAGGTGATCGGCGAAGGCGCGGTTCCGGGCGGGCAGGAAGTGGACGAACCGCCGCAGCACGCGCACAGAAACCCATCGATCGCACAGTACTTCCAGTAGTCGCAGCTCTGCGGATCATCCCTTGCGGATTTGGCACCAGGTGTTGCCGCCCTGGCCGAACGGTCCATGGGCAGCAGCGGAATCAGCACCGCCCCGGTAAGCAGCTGCCCGAAGGCGGCCAGGAGGCTGCGCCGCGAGGTGCGCTGCGCCAGCGCACGAGAGGATTTTTCGAAGAGTCGGTCGATCGAATGCATGGCAATGTCCTCTCAGGGATTGTGCATGAACCAGGGCGTTTGCCCCATCTTCGGCTCGATATGGCGCAACTGCCCGGTGAGCGCGTCGAAGACCGCGAGGTCCGCTTGGTTGGTCGCGGCAAACAACAGTGGCGCCTCGTCCTGTGATACCTGCAGCGCCAGCACATCGGAGAGCTTGTGCGCTCTCATTGGCCAGCGCGCGATCCGCTGATGGGAGACCGTGTCAAACACCCATATCTCAGTGCCGGCATTCTTGTGCGACCCTTCCCCACCCTGATGCATGGAAACATAAAGCCGGTGCATCGGGCTGCTGATCGCACCAGGCTGAGTGCCACCCGGACGCCAGCGTCCCTTGTCCGCACCGGTCACGAGCGGCCAGGGCTTGCGCAGCAACGGCTGTGCGCCGGTGAAATCGACCTCGTGCACATCACCCAGAAACGACACGAACGCATAGCCTCCGCTCATCGGAATGCCCTGCACGAACACCGGGTCCGCATCCGGATCGAAAAATGCATCCGAGAAGGCGCGCGATGCTTCGTTGCCCTTCTCGTCGAGCGTCACGGTGAGCAGCTTGCCGCTCTCGCAAATCGATGAGACCCGATTGGGACCGGACGGAATCACAAGCACACAGCCGGCCGTATCGATCTCCCCAAGCACGGTTGCCTTGGCCGGATCAAGCACACCGAACGAGGCCGCTGGCGTGACATACGCCACGTAGACAAACCGGCCATCGGCGCTGTAGGCGAGTCCGAAGGGAGTGGGCAGGGTATGCGCACGCTTGGGAGGAAGGATGATTTCGTGCGTCAGCGCCAGAGTCTGGTTGTCCGCGAACTCCACGACATCGGTGCGCGCGCCGTGGCCGCCCCGGGCAAAATAGCTCGTGCCGATGGCCGACGTCTTGCCATCGGGAGACAGGTTATACGTGGGATAGTATCCGGCATCGAGCTGGCCCAGACGGCGAAAGGTGTCGCCGTCGAACACGTGCACGCGGGCATCGATCTCGTTATTGAAGGCTTCATCCACGATGTAGATGCGATGCGCGTTGACCGGCGGCATGGCGGTCACGGTCAAATGCTCGGCGGGAAGCGGTGCGGCCGCGATCACGCGGAAACACGCTGCAAGGGACAACAGTCCGGCTCGAAGCAACATCTGGTTCATTGTCATCCCCCTGGCACCGACCGCCCCTATTGCCGCGATCACCGTCTCGTTACCGACGGCGAAAACAGGCATAGAGACTGTTAACGAACTGAAGCTTGGCACAATTCGGACCAATTCTACAGTACGGGCGGGGCAATGACGGGGATGATGCTCGCGAATGACGATGTCTTTGGCACGATGACTACTTCAGACCGACTGGTTGTCCGGGAAAACGGCCCGGCATCAGCTGTCCGCGGTCGATCAGCACCACGCCGCTGACAATGACAAACTTCATGCCGACACTGGGCTCGCGCGGCGCTTGATAGGTCGCCCGATCCGCGACGGCTTTGGGATCGAACGCGATGACATCGGCATCCGCCCCCTCCTGCAAGCGGCCCTTGCCGCGCGCCGACGGCGTGGATTTTTCCAGACGCTGCGCTGGCATCAGGCTCATTTTCCGGATGGCATCCATCAATGTGATGCTGCCTCGCTCGCGCACATTGTGCGCGAGGATGTGGCTGAAAGTGCCGGCATTGCGCGGATGGCCATCCTCGCCATCACTGGCAATGCTGACCAGCGGAGCGGCGATCACGGCATCCACCATCTCCTGCGTATTCACGAACAGCAAGACCGGTTGCGCTTCGGGTGACGCATGTAGTTTCTCGAAGCGCTCCTTGGTCAGGCGTTCGCCGGTATCCGGCAACTGCAGCGCGTCGTAGCTGACGCCGAGCTTTTCACGCCAGCCGCTATCGAACAGCGCCGAGTTGACGGTGGTCATACCGGCAACATACGGATACGCTTCGGTCGTCACATCCAGTCCGCGCGCACGCGCACCGGCCACCAGGGCCAGGCACTCCGGTGCATCGCTCAGGCAGCTGCTATTGATATGCACGATCTGCAGCGATACGCCCGTCACCGCCGCGGCGCCGATGACCTCGCTGACCGCCTCGATGCTCGATCCCGGCTCGAGGCGGCCGAAGCTGCGTACATGCGTGAACACCGGCACCCGGCGCGCGGCCGCCAACCGGAACATGCGGATGACCTCGAGACGGCTCGCGCCGGGCGTGTATTGGATGCCCATGCCGATGCCCAGCGCGCCGGCATCAAGCTCCGCCCGCAGTTGCTGCTCGATCCTTTCAAGCTGCGCCGGCGTAGCCTGTTCATTGGTCGACGCTCCTGACGGAGGAATCAAGAATGGATCATGAAGCGGCGTGCCAAACGCGGCCGTGCGCGCCGCGGGGTGGCTGGCGGTGGTGCCATAGTGGATCAGCGAATGATCCTTCTTGCGCTGCAGGAATGCGGCGACGTCGGGAACGCCGATTTCCATTTCAAGTCCGCTGGTGACGCCATCGAAGGCCTTCAATCGTCCGCTGGCATCGTCTTGGGCGTGCTGGTGCAGATCGATGAATCCCGGTGCGATGACCAGACCTCTGGCATCGAGCATCTGCTTGCCCGTGAGCGGCTGCGTGCCGATCTTGGCGATCTTCCCGTTGCTGATGCCCACATTGCGGATCGCATCCAGGCCGGATTCGGGATCCATGACGCGCCCGCCGGTCAGAACTACATCGAAGGTCTGGGCGGATGCGGGCACCACCAAGAACAGACACAGGAGCAGAACACTGCAGCGTGCAATCATGATCACATCCTCAATTTATTGGTTTGCGGCGCAGACTCGATGACAGATCAAACCGGCCGCGTGACCATACCGCATACACCAGCAACGGCACCACATAGACCGCTATGAAGAGATACGCGAGCGCGCGATAGCCCCGGGCAATCAACGCCACCAGACCAAAGCGGTTGGCGATGAAGATCGACAAGATCAGGATGCTGGAGGAGAGCAGAAACCGCGCTCCCGGCGCCAGCGCGCGGCCGCGCGCGACGAACACGCCCGCCACCCGCTGATTGACGGCATGCACAGCGCCGGTCCCGCTTTCCAGTAATGCGGCCAGAATCATCAATTGGAACACCACGTGAAACAGCGGCGCATCCAGACGCATGAGCATGTAGTCCGATGGCAGTGTCACCGCACCGATGGCCGGGTAGTAGGCAATCATGCAGATGAAGAACAGCAGCGCCGGCAGCATGCCCAAGGGCCCCGCAAGCAGCCCGGCAATGACCGCGTCCCGGCGGCTCGTCAGATGACGCAGAACCGGCAGGATCACCACGGCGCCCACCACGTTGTACCCCGCATAGGTCAGCCCGCCGAGAGCCCAGCCCGTGCCGCGCGGCGGCGGCGCGGCGAAATTGGTGGCGATTTGACCCGAGGTCTTGAACAAGGCAAGCACCACGAACACGACATACACTGAATACAGAAAGTAGGTCACGTACTTGAACAGTCGCTCCACCGACTCGTTGCCAAAGGCCGCGACCACCGCGATGCCCGCCACCAGCGACAGCGTTCCCACAATCTCCGGCCAACCGAAAATCGCGGCGCCGATCGCGCCCGCCGCTGCGCCGAATACCGACAGCATGATCAGCACCAAACAGGCATACGCAAAGTCGAACAGGAACCACGCAGGGCCCAGAAGCGAGCGGAAAAAGGCCCCGTACTCGTAACTGTGCGTAGCTCGAGCGAACACGAAGGTCGTTGCACACACCACGCTCCAGCACGCCATGGCGAGCAGCATGCCGAGCACGCCACCCCACGGACCGTTCGGCAGGAAGAATTCCGCCAGCTCACGGCCCGTGGCGTAACCACCACCGATGACCACTGCCTTGAAGGCAAAACCGGGCAGCAAAAAGCGCTTGAAGAAGCCCGGTGCGGTCGTCACTTGCTCCACTTCCAGTCGGCACTGGATGCGCGGCACGCGCCCTTGGGCGCCCCGCTCCACGCGCGCCCTCGCACGAATCGCCCGCTGGTTGAGCGCGTGGCTTCGCCATTGCGCAAGGCCTGCACGCCGTTCACCCAGACATTCCCGACGCCGGTGGAGAGCTGATGGGGCTTGTCGTAGGTGGCATGATCCTGAACGGCGGCGGGATCGAACATCACCACGTCCGCACAGTAGCCCTTGCGCAGCCGGCCGCGGTCAGCCAACGAGAGAGTTTCCGCCGGTAACGAGCTGAGTCGGCGAATGGCCTCCTGCAGAGTGATGACTTTTTCCTCGCGCACGTACTTGGCCAGCACGCGGGTGAAATTCCCGTAGGCGCGCGGATGTTCACTGGAAAGCAGGAACACGCCTTCGGGCGCCGGCGCACCCGCATCGGATCCGAAGCTCACCCAGGGCAAGGCCACTTGCCGGCGGATATTGTCCTCGGACATCAGAAAATACGCGACGCCCACGCGCGTGCCATCCTCCACCACCAACTGCATGGCAGCTTCCTCGGGGCTTACGCCGCGCATGCGCGCGACCTCATCCAGCGTCTTGCCGGTGAGCGGCTTAAGCGCCGGGTTCTTGAAGCCCAGCAGCAGAGCGCCTTTGGCGCCTGCGCGCAGCAAGAGGTTCTCCCACGTCGGGTTTGGGTCGCGCATATCGGCGGCAACCCGCGCGCGCACCACCGGGTCCTTGAGTTGTTCGGCCCACTTGTCGTAGCCGCCCTCCTGCACCCAGGGCGGCATCGCCGCGTCCAGGCCGGTGGCGCCTGCGGTGTAGGTGTACATGTCGGCGGTGATGCGCGTGCCCGCGGCGCGCGCGGCGTCCACTTCCTTGATCACCGCATCGAGCTTGTTCCAATTCCCCTGGCCTGCCACCTTGAGGTGATAGATCTCGGCCGGTGCGCCGGATCCTCTTGCGATTTCAATGGTCTCCCGCACGGCCTCCAACAACCGATCACCCTCACTGCGCATGTGCGCGATGTACATACCGCCGCAAAGCGCGGATTCCTGCGCGAGCGCAATGAGCTCCGGCGTTTTCGCATAAGTGAACGGGTTGTAGATGAGCGCAGTGGTGACGCCGAGCGCACCTTGCTCCATGGCCTGGCGCACCAGGGTACGCATCCGCGCGAGCTGCTCCGCGGTGGGTTGCACGTCGTCTTCGCCGAGAACGTACTGGCGCACTGTGCCGGCGCTGACGAAGGAGGCGACGTTGGGCGTGATGCCGCGTCCCTGCAGCTTTTCCATGTACTCGCCCAGCGTTGTCCAATCCACGTCGTAGTGAACATCGGTCTGCTGGCGCAGCAGATCTTTCTTCATCGGCTCGTTCAGCGGGCCCATGGACATCTCGCCCATGACCTCGAGCGTCACTCCCTGGCGCAGATCGCTGAGCGCTCGGCCATCGATCAGGAGGGATTCCTCCGGATGCGCCAGCATGTTGACGAAGCCGGGTGCGATGGCCTTGCCCCGCGCGTCGAATTCAGCGCGGCCCTTTCCCGGCGCATGCCGGCCCACGTACACGAGGCGATCGCCGCTGATGGCCACATCACCGACAAAGGGCACGTCGCCGGAGCCGTCATAGATCGTGCCCGAGCGAATCACCGTGTCGTAAGCCGGTGTCGCCGCGGCGGCGGGCAGCGCCAGGGCAGCGGAGAGACAGGCACTGAGCAGGCTGCGCGCAAATGCGCGCTGCCAGTGACGATTGGTCGGCGAGGTCTTGATCATCGCTTCTCCCCTTGTATCCAGGATGCGTCAGCAATGGCGCATCGATTCTTAGTACTTCGTGCCGAACGACATCAGGTGATACAGGAACGCCATCCACAGTAGCACCAGCGCCGACAGCGCCAGGATCGTGGTCCACAGGCGTGCGGTCCGGCCGCGGCGCTCGGACCAGCTTACCCATGCCGCCCACACCATCACCACGGCGCCGCCGATGTACACGATGATCGACAGCAGGTGCATCAGGAACAGCACCGGATCGAGTTTCGGGCCGAGTACCGACAGGTTCGTCAATCCGGCCGCCACTATGCCAACCCAGCCCAGACTGACCAACGTGAGAGCGACAGCGGCAATCCGCGACCACCGGTGACCACGTGCCGCGCGGCCCGCAAGACCGAGGCTGACCTTGTGCCGGCGGCGCACAATGACGGCCACCGGCCAGAGCAACGCCGTCAGGAAACAGGCGGCGATGGCGGTCGCCCCGGCGGGTCGAAGCCAGCCAGCCGAGCGCCACCATGGCGAGGGCTCGAATACCATGAACGGTGAAATCTCGTCGGCACTGAAGCGCAGGATGCGACCGTTGTCGGTAGTGGCGGCCAGACGCCAGCCGCTGGCATCATCGACCCATACATAGGGTTTTACTTCACGGTAGTGACGCGGCGCGCCGCTGAGCGCATGCAACATCGATATGTTGATGGTGCCGTCCTTCCCCGCCCCCACGTGCATCGCGCCCAACAGATTCACGATGCTCATGAATGTGGTTTCAGCGCGGCGTGAATTATCATAGTAGCCGGCCATGGCCTTCGCATGCACCAGCGCCGTGGCCGCGTCCACCTCGCTCCTGGCAAAGGCGCCATTGCCCTCCGGCGTATGCGGGAAATAGCGGCGCGCGAACTGCTCGAACAGCATTTCGCGGATCCCGCCGACAGCGCCTTCGCGGCCCGGGCTGTTGAAGGACATGAAAATGCCGACGTTGTCGTCCAGAAACAGATGCAGGTAGCTGTGGAAATACGGTTCTGGTGCATATGGGGATTTCATGCCGTGCCCAGCCGTCGTATCGCCCTGGCTCTTTTTCGGGTTGGTGAGAAAGCAACCCAGAATATGGCTTTTCCCATCATTGACAGTTCCGCAACTTATCTCGCCTCGCCTCAGTTTGCGATCAGTATCCGCGGATGCACCGGAACCCGTTTGATTCCGGTATAAGATAAAAACGGGATCACGCGGACCGCGCGAGAGATATCAGCCACAATGAATATGACCAATGCCGCGGGGTGCGCGTGGCTGAGAGGCGTTCCTTGACATTCGTCCCGGGCGACCAGCTTGATCTCGATGCGGCGTCGTTCGACGGCTTCGATGCCGGTCTCGACGCTGTCTGGTGGCGCGCCTGACCGACGCGCAAAAGCAGACGGTGAACGAACGCACAGCAGCCACGCGCCGTCGCGCAGTCGGGGTTGCGCAGCATGCATGAGCTCACCCGGCCGCCGGAACGGCTCCTGTCGGAGTGCGCAACACGAAGTTACGCGAGCGGGACCTTTGCTCCCACGCTCGCCGCGGCCCAGGCCCGCATCGCCGCCGTACGGCCCGCCGCCTACGCACGCACACGCAACTCGCTCGACGGCGCCGTCAGCAACCTGTCACCCTACATTACCCACGGCTTCGTCACGCTCGCTGACGTGCTGGCCGGCGTGGCATCGCGCCATGCGCTCGACGTGCAACACAAGTTTGTCTACGAACTCGGCTGGCGCGCCTATTTTCGCCATGTCTGGCAGCACAGAGGCGAGACCATCCTGCGCTCGCTGCACGAAGGTCCGCTGCCCGAAGACGCTTACGCCCGCGAACTGCCGGCCGACATCCGCCAGGGTTGCACCGGCGTGCCGGTGCTGGATGAGGCGGTGCGTGCGCTCTACGCCACCGGCACGCTGCACAACCATGCGCGCATGTGGTTGGCGAGCTATGTTGTGCATGTACGCAAGGTGCATTGGCGAGCCGGCGCCGATTGGCTGTACGGCCACCTTCTCGACGGCGACCTCGCCAGCAACCATCTCAGCTGGCAATGGGTGGCCGGCACCGGCAGCAACAAGCCGTACCTCTTTAATGCCGACAACGTAGCCCGCTATGCACCAGCGTCGTGGCACAGTCCGGGCAGCGTGATCGATACGTCTTACGAAGCGCTTGACCGGATCGCGCGCCACCCAGCGCGGCATGGTCAACGCGATCACGGCGCGCTACCCGGCAGCCCTTCGCTGGTCGAGCCACTCCTTGGCGCAGAGCCGCCAGAGGAAATCGGATTGACCGCCCCCGCCGCCGCTGCCGTCACGGGCCGCGACGTCTGGCTCGTGCATCCCTGGAGTTTGGGCGAGCTGCCGGCCGCGTTGACGGCCGACACGGTGGTGATCGGCGTCTTCGTGGCCGACTTTCATCGTGCCTGGCCGTGGGGCAAACGGCGCTGGCACTTCGTCGGCAGTCGGATGGCCGAGCTCGCCCATGAGCGCTGGTACGGTGACGCAGCCTCCATTGAGGCCGCATTGAAGGGCGCCCGTCGGGTGCGCAGCGTTGACGAGCCACACCTTGTGCCGTGGCTGACGCGCTGGGCCGAATGTGATGCGGCTTCAACGCTGTTTCCATTGGTCGATCGGCGCTGCGACTCCTTCTCGCAATGGTGGGCCCGCATCTCACGTAGCACGGACTTGGCCGCAGACCTGCTTGCCATTCGCGCCGCGCCTGCACCGTGACTGAACGCGCCAGGATGCTGCGGCCGATCGGGAGGCGGCTATGCGTATCGGTGAACGTGGCGGTACTGCCGCAATCGATTTTTGTGTGCTGGATGAACAGTTGATACCAGCGTCAGATCGAGCGCTTACGTTCATAGCGACGGCGATTCCTTAACCTGCCGAAACGTGAGTTACGAGGAGGGGCAGGCCAAGCACACCTTTCCTAAGCGTGCGCGACCATCGCGCCAACCGCCAAGCAAAAAGATGCCACCAGGCTAAGTCGCAGTCGCAGCGGCAGATACCAGCCTGGCAAGCCGGCGACCGCGGCAAGCGACCGATCCTGCCAATAGTGCGTCGCGAAGCCGGCGATCAGAAGGATCTCCGCAGCGGCCGAATTCAAAGAAATCGCAATCCAAGCAATCAATGCGGGCACGACGCTCCAGACAAAGAGCTTGTTGGTTCGGTCACGCGGGATGTTTGCGATAGTTATCGCAAAGCCCCAGTGCAATGCGCCGACGAATGTCAAAATCACAGCACCGTAAGACTTCAGCGCCGTGTGCCACGGTATGCTTCGTCCACGGTCGGTGCAGCAACCTATCAAAGCCAATCCGATGAATGGGATCAACCCGGCATACCCCAGCCAGGCGACCACCGTCGGGGGCGCGGAAGGAACACTATTTTCCACGCGGGAATCATCCTGCGCGTCAACGCATTCGTCGTCGACAAGCTGTTGAGTCATTTTCGGGCGCCTCATTCAGACCCCTTGATAGGCGGGCTGGAAGCAATCACCAGTTGCCACTGCCGGGCACACCCTTGAACGGACCCGCCAGATCAGGCGTTATCCAGCCGCCGTAGAATCCTCCCGACTGCGCCGTCACCTTGAGACCACCGACTTCACAGTCAAGCTGCGCGGGATAAAAGGCGATACAGTCAGCGAGTGCCTCGGCGCCCGCGAAGGGCCTTGGGTAACTCCATCCCACATTCAGAAGGCTGTGGTCTCCGTCGACGAGCGACCAGTAACTGGCCGGCCCCTTCCACTCACAAAAAGACGACCCTGATTCACTGCGCAGTAGATGTCGCGCCACATCGATCAAAGGCAAATAGAAGCTGGGTGGGTGCGCCGTTTCAAGGACCCGAATCGCCCGCGTCGTGCGCACGACCTCGCGTGATCCCCAACGCACGATGACCTCGCGTGTGTCGGTCGCCAAACGCGGCGGACGTGGATAATCCCACACAGACTCCTGCCCCGCATTGGGATCGTCAGCGAACGCCGGTCGCTCTTGACCGTAGTAGCGCCAACCATTGCGGGCACTATGCACGTGGTCCACCACCGCCGCGTACTTGCCCGATTGGTAACGGCGCGGCGACACTAACGACGCCACCCCTTTCGCACGATCAGAAACGCGCGGTACGCAATTTCAGCCAGAAACCCCAGTGGCGGTAGCGACAACAGCCTCCCAAGCCACTTAAAGCCCGGCATTCTGAGCCAAATCTGTGCAAAGGCAGCAGCGCCACTCAGCAAGGTTCCGTCGGCCAATCGTACATGCATGCGCGCCAGTGCTTGCTCGCGTGACAATCCGGGAGCCAGGACACTCGAGTCGCTGCCGTTGACATCGACCCACTCAAACGCATCAGCACCGGGTCGCGTCTTGTAGAACGCGATTTCACGACTGCAAACCGGACAGCCACCGTCAAAATACACCTGAACCGACTCTCTCACGGTCGACTCCGGGCCTCGCGCCGTGAGCCGCTACTCATGTGCCGCTCTTGGCAGCCATCAATAAATGCTCGATTGCGCTGGTCATCTGCGTCGATTCCGGCGTCACTTCACTGTCAAAGTATTGCGAAACACGCCCGTCCGGACTGACAAGATATTTATTGAAATTCCACGTCGGCTCGTGCGATTGCTGCGAAAGCTCCCGGAAAACCGGATTCGCGGCCGAGCCTTTGACCGCCAGCGGCGCCAGCATCGTGAACGTCACGCCATAGTTGGCGAAACACACTTGCGCGGTTTCCGCCTGGTCTTTGGCTTCCTGATTGAAGTCATCCGAGGGGAAACCGATCACGACAAGTCCCAGCCCCTTGTACTTTTCATGCAGCGCCTCCAGTCCCTTGAATTGCGGCGTGTATCCGCAGTGACTCGCGGTGTTGACGATCAACAAAGGTTTCCCCGCGTACGCCTTGCAAATATTGATGCTGTCGCGCGAATGAAGTTTTTGCAGATCGTGATCAAGGAATACCGGGCAGCTGCCCGCCTTCGCAGTTCCTGCGAGGATCAGCAAACTCAGGCCCAGCAGTCCAGGCGTATAGGCTCGGTCGATTCGAAAATTCATGGCAACTCCGTTCAGATTGACGATTCACTAGAATTCGATGCGGCCTGCTTGCGCGTGCGCGCCAGCTCGATGGCCGACGTACGCATCAATTGATTGAGTGCGGCCTTGTGGCCGCACGGTACGCAAACCAACCGCCCAAGCGATTGTGCGCGACGTGCACGCCTTCCCACCCGCATTGTTAGAGCACATCAGCAAGTGCCGAGCCCAGACCGCCGCTGGCGCCAATGACCACACATTTCATTGTCGCCCCAACTGGTCAACCACAATACCTTCCTCGGCAATGATTTCTGCGAGCGCTCGCTCGAACTGCATGCGCGCGCCTACGGTCATTTCAGTCAGGCGCCTGTGCAGGTCGGCATCGGCAGGACTGCGGGCTTTGCATTCCTGGCTGTAGCGCTCGAAGCCGCACAGCTGCAT
This sequence comes from Pseudomonadota bacterium, assembly GCA_025357635.1. Classification (GTDB taxonomy): domain Bacteria; phylum Pseudomonadota; class Gammaproteobacteria; order Steroidobacterales; family Steroidobacteraceae; genus TMP-86. Next base: position 2,811 of record JANXOV010000040.1, on the reverse strand, counting down.
GACGATCTCGGCTACATGACGCAGGCATTCGCAGGCAATCGCGGAATGCTGTTCAGACAGCTTGACCAGAATCGCATCGCCGAAGCGCTGGGTGCGTTGCTGCACGTTTGTCGTCGCAGCTATCGCAGATACCCCGGCGTCACACGGCGCGGCGATGAGTCTCGCCAACTCACGCCCGGCGACCGGTTCACGACGCACCGTAACGCCCGCGTCGCGCAGAGATTCAGCGACCGATTCGGTACCAAAGGCGTAGATCACCACGACGCTGACGGCGCGCAACGTCGTCCGCAACGCAAGTACACGCTCCGCTGATCCGGGTTGCAGCGATGACAAGCGCACGAACAGAATATCGACCGCATCGGACACTGTTTCTGACTGCCGTTGGGCGAGATCGAGATCACTGTAGACGGTATGCACATTGCAACCGGCAATCGACTTCAGCCGCTGGGCGGCACCCTCTCCCACTGCAACGACAGTTCTGATTAACTGCGATTGAATGGATATCATGGTTGGCGCACCTTCAGCCAGCGAGCGCAATTGCTCCAGTTCCAGCGTGGCGATCGTTCCGATGCCATGACCGCGCCGCGTGAGTTGCCGCAGTAGCTTCAGACGCAGCACATCTGCGGTGGAATACAGACGCTGACCTGCCCCCGACTTCGGCGGAGTCACAACGCCGTAACGGCGCTCCCACACGCGCAGCGTCGCAACCGGCAATCCGGCCAGGCGAGCGGCTACTCCGCTGCGAAGACGAGGGATGACGGGCGTGTCGACGTCGTGGTTAATGGGGGGCATCGGAGGAGTCTTTCGCTGAACCAATAAATCTAAGATAACAAAATGACCCGAATTTGTATCATATAATTCCAATACACGACGAACTTTTTCGATAAAAATCGGCTTTCTCAAAATTAATGACCCGTTTATGCGCTTCAATAGTGGTTCAACATACGTTCCTGGCTCGCCATGCAAATCTACCCCAACGACCGAGGTATCGGTGCCTGCAATCACATTGGTACTCCTACTCGGTGTCACCGCGTCTGATCGGACACCGGCAGCGCATGCGGTTACACGCCGACCTACGTAGCGCTTTTCCCGCCCATGCGCCCCGCGAAACGCGCACCTTTGAACACGGCGAAGCCAGAGAAGAACTGTGCCCCGAGGTCGATTCAACTTGAGTCTTCGAAGGGCTTTGATCCGCGGCCCGGCAACTACTTTGCTATCGCGAAAGGCACGACGCGAGCGGTCGTTGACGCCGCTATCGGATCGGGCACACGTTTGAACGGGTCCAGTGCCAAGACGAGATTCCAATTGTCGCGCGCGACCGCATGCACACCAGGACTCTCATAAAAGTCTCCACAGACTGCGGCTTGCCCGTCGGTAGCCGCGAAGTCGATGTCGCCGAATCCCGCATAGCTGCTGGTTTTCATCGCCGAGATCTGCCCCACGCCCTCCAGCACTTCGCTGACGCCGGTAAAACGCTCGGACCGAAACCTGGCGCGGCAAACTCGACGGTGCTGTCCAAATCCTCGTAGACAGGCGCATGCCAGGCGCTTCGGGCACGATAAACTGCGAAGCACGTCCTGCGTTTCGAGGTCGTGCGGCGCGCCATTCGCCGGTATGATCGGAACGATGTCATTCCTGCCGCCATCTTCACCTACCTTAAGTTTCTACATGCGCGCCGCTCGCGGCGCATCATCGGCGCTGCCGCTCCTGGCTTTCCTGCTTTGCACCGCGTGCGCCTCCTCAGGCGGGGAATCCGAGGCGGCGGACGATCCGATGCTCGTTGCGGAAACCGTGACCGATGTGCAGGACCGCCCCATGGCTGCAAGCGAAGCCGAAGGCGAGGGCGAGGTCGAGGTTCCGGCCGCCGTCGCGGAGTCCGAGCACCGCGAGACGCCGGAAACGACCGGCGACCTGCCCGAGGTGGTCGTGAAGGCGCGCGAGCGCCACGTCATCATCCGCAGCCTGGTCGCCGAGGGCCAGTCGCAGCTGCGCGACGTGGAATTGCAGTACGTCTTCACCGGTAAGGGCAGGCGCGAAGTGTTGCGCGGCCGGCCGGTTGCCTTCGCGCTGTGGAGCGAGGCGACGAAGAGCTGGATCGTCGCTCATTTGGAGATCCCCCGTCCGCCATTGAAGTGGAAGCCGGGCCGCGGGCCACTGCCCTTCGCCGTGCGCACGCCTGGCATTGAGGCGCGGCACGTGAAGGGCACGGGCGCCGAGCGGCTGATGTTCGCGTTCTCGCGCGACGGCGAGGAGCTGAAGGTCTACGGCCGCAAGTTCCCGGTTTTCGACAACGCCCTCATCAAGAAGAAACGATGGCGCGAGGCGGCGGCGACGGCACGACCCATCGTCTACCTGCCTTTTACCGAGGATACGCTTGACCCGCAGTTCGTCACCGGCGGCCGGGATTTCCTGCTCGCCACCGCGCGGCGCGGCATGGAGGAGCTGCGCAATGCGAACGTGCCGAGCGCGGCCTTCCCCGGCGAGCTGCTCGCGGACGTCATACCCGCCGAGGTGATCACGACTCTCGCGGTCATCGAACAGACCGACGACGAGGACTTCGTCGAGAAAGGCAGGGACGCCTTCGATGAAGTCCTCAGCCAGTACGGCCTGAAGCGCGAGGAGGCCTACCGCTACAGCGTCTCGAGTGCGAAAGCGCTGGGTCCCATGCAGTTCACCAACCGGCGCGGCAACGGCACCTATTCGCTCGTCGTGCGCCGCTGCCGCGGTGCGCAGCTTGAACCGAACTTCGAACGCGGAGCGACCCACCTCCTGAACGCGATGAAGGCGGCCGTCTGCCTGCTAGACCTCGAG
>JANXOV010000023.1 GCA_025357635.1 Pseudomonadota bacterium | reverse complement strand
TCGCCGTTCTTGCGGCGGTTTTTCACAGCACCTGCCCACGGCTTGCCGGCCTTGAGCGTATCCCAGAGGTTAGCAAAGGCTTCCGGCGGCATGTCGGGGTGTCGGATGATGTTGTGCGGCTGCCCGATCAATTCCTGTTCGGAAATGGCCTGTCCGGGTTTGAGCTCCACGAATGCGGCCGGCACTTCGACGTACTTCGCATCGGGAATGCCGACCACCTGGGCCAGTTTGACGGCCGTATGCCGGGCCAGAAGCGCTTCAATCTCCGCGGCGGCGACATTTTCGCCGCCGACCTTCAGCATGTCCTTGAAACGGCCATGGAACATGATCGTGCCGTTCTCGTCGAGCGAACCGATGTCGCCCGTGTGAAACCAACCGTCCGCGTCCAGGGCCTGAGCCGTTTTCTCCGCATCACGATAGTAGCCTTCGAAGATGCTGTAGCCGCGAACCAGCACTTCGCCGCGCAGGCCGGTGTGAACGTCGTGCCCGCTTTCCGGATCGATGATGCGCAGTTCCAGGCCGGGCAGCGGACGGCCGAGCCGTGAAATGCGCTGGCTTTCAGGCTCATCCCAGGCACCGGTGCACACGGTGCCCGCCGCCTCGGTCATGCCGAAGCTGCCCACTTGCAGCGCGCCGGGCATGGCCTTCATGATGGGTTCGGCGACGCCGGGCGGCTGCACCGCGAAATTGCTGTTCATGAGCTTGACGCGCGACAGATCGGTCTTGGCGAAGTCCGGATGGTAGATCAGGCCCTGCATGATGGTGACGAAGCTGGGGTAGGTCGCGGTTACCTGATACTCGGCGAGCATGCGCAGCGCGACGCCGGGGTCGAAATAGCCCATGGTCAGATACGTGCCGCCGACATCGAAAATCGCAAGCATGGGCAGCACCGAGGCGATGTGGAACATCGGCAGCGGCGACCACAGCTTGTCCGCATGCGTCAGGCGGTAGCGGTGCCGGCCCAGCGCGATGCTGTTGCGCACCTGCGCCTCGTGGGTGATCAGGCATCCCTTGGGATTGGCCGTGGTGCCGGAGGTGTACAGCATCATGCCGACGTCGCGCACGCGCACGCGCAGCCGCGTCTTGTGCACCTCGATCTCGGGTCTTGTTTGCGCGCCGGCCTCGAACTCGCTCTGCGCAATGAAGCCACGCGGCAACGAGCTTCCCATCAGCACCAGATTGCGCAAGCGTGGCGCGCTGCGGATCTTCAGGCTGTGCGGATCCTGCGTCTCGTTCAGGCCGGGCAGCGCGGCGTTCAAGCGCTCCACGAAGTTCACCTGATCCGCCACCGCATCGGTGGTCACGACGCTGACCAGGTCGCCGTTCTCGATGACGTAGGCCAGTTCGCTGGATTTGTAGCGCGCATTGATGGGCACGGCGACGCCGCCGCACAACACGATGGCGAAGAACACTTCGACGAATTCCGCGCAGGTGGGCATGAGGATGCCGACATGATCGCGCGGCTTTACGCCGATGGCCTGCAGGCTGCGCGCGCGACGCAGCGCGCGCGTGGCCAGTTCCTGATAGGTGAGTTGGCTGTCGGGAAACACCAGCGCCAGCGTCTGCGGGTACCGGTCGGCCGCATTGAGCAGCAGATCGCCGATGGTCGTCACCTGAATGCGCAATCGCGCCAGATCCTCGCCGGCGTACGGCACGAAACCCGAATCGGAATTGTTGCTCACCGCGCTCCCCTCAATTCAATGCTGCCAGCGTGACTGCCCGAGAAGTTATCACCGCGCGGTTCAAACAACAAACAGTCAGTCCGGTTTTTTTATTGCATGCTGTGCCCCGAGCGCACCGCGCTTGAAGTCCTCGATGGCCGTTTCGATTTCAGCACGCGTGTTCATGACGAACGGTCCGTACTGCACCACCGGCTCGCGCAAGGGCAGCCCCGCCAGAATCAGTGCGCGCGCACCGGCGGCGCCGGCCCGCAATCGCAGCGCCGAGCCATCGCCTAGAATCCCCGCGGCCCGCAGCGGCAGCACTTTACTTTGTGCTCCCACCGCCGCCTCTCCCTCATAGACATACGCGAAGGCGTTGTGTGTCGCCGGCAGCGGCAGTTCCAGCACGGCGCCGGGGTTCAGGCGTGCATCGAAGAACAGCGGCTGGGTGGTGATGCCGCCGATGGGGCCGGTGATGCGTTTATCACGATGAACGAATTCCCCGGCAATGACCCGCACCACACCCACGCCCTCGATGGCGGCTTCAGGGATTTGAGCCGCCGCAATGTCCCGGTATGAAGCGGGCTTCATTTTCTCCGCGGCGGGGAGATTGAGCCAGATTTGAAAGCCGCGCATTCTTCCCTGTGTCTGCTGCGGCATTTCCGAATGGATGATGCCGCTCGCAGCCGTCATCCATTGCGCATCGCCCGGACCGAGATCGCCGCGGTTGTCGTTGCTGTCCTCATGTCGCATGTGGCCATCCAGCATGTAGGTGATGGTCTCGAAGCCGCGATGCGGGTGCGCCGGAAAACCGGCGAGATAGTCATCCGGATTGTCGGAAAAAAACTCATCCAGCATCAGATACGGATCCAGCCGCAGATCCTGACGCGACCCGAGACTGCGGCGCAGTTTCACGCCGGCGCTGTCGGAAGTGGCGACCGAGGCGATGATGGAGTTGATTTCGCGTTGCATGTTTGTTCCGTCGAAGCCGAGTTGAAGTTGCAGCCATAATCATATTTGCGCAGTAAATTAAAAAGCCAGTAATATCGCGCCAAACAATCGGATTGATCGATATATGTCTCTGCCACGCATTGCACTGGAACAATGGAGCGCCTTGGTTTCCGTCGTTGAATCAGGCGGTTACGCGCAGGCGGCGACGCGACTGTCGCGCACTCAGTCCACCGTGACCTATAACATCAAGAAGCTGGAGCAGCTGCTGGGTGTGCAAGTGTTTGAAATCCAAGGACGCAAGGCGAAATTGACGTCGGTCGGCGAGGTCTTGTACCGGCGCGGCAAGTCGCTGCTGGAGGAGGCGTCGCGATTGGAACGCGCCGCCGCGGACCTGTCGCGCGGTTGGGAATCCGATATCCGGATTGCCGTGGATCTCGTGTTTCCCACCTGGCTGCTGCTGAATTGTTTCGCCGATGTGGCCGAACAGCGTCCGGATATCCGACTGGATCTGCAGGAAACCGTATTGGGCGGCACCGAAGAGGCGTTGCAGCAAGGACGGGTGGACCTTGCCATCGGGCCGGTGCTGCCGCCAGGAATTCTCGGCGATGTGCTGATGATGGAGCGATTCATCTGCGTGGCCGCGCCATCGCACCCGCTGCATTCGGCGGGCCCTTCGCTGACGCTGGAAGACCTGATCCGTCACCGGCATCTGGTGGTGCGCGACTCCGGCACGGCGCGTACGCGCAGCGGCGGCTGGCTCAATGAGCGGCGCTGGACTGTATCGAACAAGGCCACCTCCATTCACGCGACCGTCATGGGCCTGGGGTTCGCGTGGTACCCGTTCAACAATATTTCCGACGAGCTGGCGCGCGGTGTGTTGAAACCGCTGCCACTGCGTGAGGGTGGCGAGAGGGCCGTGACGCTGTATCTCATGTACGCCGACCGCGACACCGCAGGGCCAGTAACGAAGCTGCTCGCGCAAATCATTCAACGGCGCGTTGCGGAAACGTGCAAGAAATGGCCGCTGGGCCCGATCAATTCATAGCTTGAGAAGTGAGGAGAATCCAACGATGACGGGCATGAGCGTATCCGAGGCGATCGACAGCCGGATGAGTTGCAGGGCCTTTCTGCCGACGCCCGTGCCGGGTGCGCTGATTCGCGAACTGCTGGAAGCCGCGAAGCGCGCGCCCTCCGGCGGCAATGTGCAGCCCTGGCATGTGTACGCAGTGGCGGGCGAGCCGCTGGAGCAGCTGCGCGCCATCATCCGCGCCAAGCTGCCCGAGCAGCCGATGGGAGAGGGATCCGAATACAATATGTATCCGCCGAACATGACCGAGCCGTATCGAAGCCGCCGTTTCAAGTGCGGCGAGGATCTGTATGCGACCATCCGCATTGCGCGCGAAAATCGCGCCGGACGCCTGCAGCAGTTCGCGCGTAACTTCGATTTCTTCGGCGCGCCGGCGGCGCTGTTCTTCGCCATCGACCGGCAAATGGGCGCGGACCAATGGTCGGACGTCGGCATGTTCATGCAAAGCATCATGCTGCTCGCGCGCGAGCGCGGTCTTCACACCTGTGCGCAGGAGGCCTGGTCTTTGTGGTATCGCACGCTCGGCGAGTTTCTGGCCTTTCCGCCGGAACTGATGCTGTTCTGCGGGCTTGCCATCGGCTATCGCGATGAGTCCGCCCCCATCAACCGGCTGCGCACCGACCGTGCGCCGTTGCGGGAATTTGCGTCGTTTCGCGGCTTTTGAGTTTGAAACAGCAATTGCGCAACGACAAGGCGAGAGTTGACTGATGAAGTATGACTTGTTGATATTTGATCTGGACGGAACCCTGGTGGACAGCGCGCCGGATCTGCAAGCTGCGGTGAACCGCGTGCTCGCCGAACACGAGGGCGCGCCGTTGTCGCTGACGCAGATCCGCTCCATGATCGGCGACGGCGCCGCGCAATTGGTGTCGCGCGCCTTTGCGGCGCGCTCCATCAGACTCGAGGATCCGAAGGCGGCGTTGCAGCGCTTCTTCACGCTCTACGAGGCGGACCCGACCGCCAACACCGTCCTGTACGAGGGCGTCAGCGATACGCTGCAGGCGATGCGTGCCACCGGCTTTGCGATGGCCGTCTGCACCAACAAACCGGCGAACCCAGCCCAGGTCATTCTGCGCCGGCTGCATATCGCGGATCAATTTTCACAGGTCGTCGGCGGCGACACCCACGCTTTTCGAAAACCCGATCCACGGATGCTGACGATTCTGCTCGGCGAATTCGGCGTCGACACTGACAAGGCATTGATGGTGGGTGACAGCGAGGTCGATGCCGCCACGGCGCACACCGCGGGCGTGCCGTTCGCGCTCATGACCTATGGCTATCGACGCGGCGCCGCGGCGGACATTCCCTGTCTCGCCGCGCTGGATCATTTTTCCGATCTGGCGCCGCTGGTGGGCGCTCGCTGACAGGCCGCGCGTCAGCGAAGCACGGCTCAGCTCAGCGACTTTTCAGCCTTGATCGCCTCCTGCACCTTCGGGCGTGCGGCGACCCGCTCGACGTAGGCGCTCAGCGCCGGCCATTTCGACAAATCCATTCCCACATACTGGGTCCAGCCCAGCACAGTGAACAAGTAGGCGTCCGCCACCGTGAACTGATTGCCGACCAGATACTGTTTGTTCTTGAGGTGCTCGTTCGCGTAATCAAAACGTTTGCTCAAATTCGCTGTCGCGGCTGCCTTCCATTGCGCCGCGGTGGTGGGATTGAACAGGGGCGAGAACGACTTGTGAATCTCAGAGGTGATGAAGTTCAGCCACTCCAGCACCTTGTAGCGGTCGATCGAGCCTGCGGCCGGCATGAGTTTGCTCTGCGGCTTCAGATCGGCCAGGTATTGCACGATGGCAGGGCCCTCGGTCAGCGACTCGCCATCGTCCAGCAGCAGCAGCGGCACGCTGCCCTTGGGATTAACCTTCGTGTAGTCGCCGCCGCCGCTCAGCGTCTTGGTCTTCAAATCGACTTTGTTCAATTCGAGCGCAACGCCGGCTTCGTGCGCGACGATGTTGGGCGACAAAGAGCAGGCGCCTGGGGTCAGATAGAGTTTCATGCGGATCCTCGTGCATTGAGTGGTCTTGAAAACACCTATTGTATTGCGTCGTGGTCAAATCGCAGCCATAAAATGCCCGTGCCTCGGTTAGGATGATCCGATGTCCGCGGCGCCCCGACCCTTTACGTTCGAATCCGAAGACGGCTTGGCCTTGAGCGGTGAACGGGCGGGTCCGCGCGGCGGACCGCCCGTCATCCTCCTGCACGGTGGCGGGCAGACCCGCCATTCGTGGAGCGGTGCGGTGCGCGAGCTTGCCGCGCGCGGCTATGAGGCGATCAGTCTGGATGCCCGCGGGCATGGCGAGAGTCAGTGGGCGCGGCAGCCCCATCACTACGCGCTGAGCTATCTTGCCTCCGATCTGCAGCGCGTCATCGACACACTGTCTGATCTGCCGGTGCTAGTCGGCGCCTCGATGGGCGGGCTTGCGGCACTGCAGACCATCAGCACGCGCGCGAATCCGGTGGCCTGCGCGCTGGTGCTGGTCGACATCGTGCCGCGAATCGAAAAGGACGGCGCCGAGCGGATCCTGCGTTTCATGAATGCGCACCCCGAAGGGTTCGCCACCATTGAAGAGGCAGCTGCGGCGGTCGCGGCCTACAATCCGCACCGGCCGCAGCCCGGGAATGCGGCAGGGCTGATGAAAAATCTGCGCACCATGGACTCAGGCCGGCTGCGCTGGCATTGGGATCCGCAGTTCCTGAAAGAATTGCGCGCGGACGACATGGATTCATCCGCGCGGCTGCTGCAACGCTGCCGGCACTTTTCCGCACCGGCCTTGTTGGTGCGCGGCATGCAAAGCGATATGGTGAGCGAGTCCGGCATCGCTGAGCTCAAGGCCAGTCTGCCGCAACTGGAAGTGTTCGATGTGGAGGAGGCCGGCCATATGATCGCCGGAGACAAGAACGATCTGTTCAATGTGGGCGTGCTGGATTTCCTGGAGCGCAGGCGCGATCGACCATGACTCAAGCGGCTGAACCGACCGGATCTTTGAATGTGGCGCTGGAGCATACCGCGCGCCTGCTGGAGCAGGATCCGCGGCTTGCGCTGGAGCAGGCGGCAGAGATTCTCAAAGTCGCGCCGAATCATCCGGTGGCCACGCTGCTCACGGGAGTGGCGCATCGTCTCCTGGGAGATACGGAGTCGTCGGTGACCATCCTTGCTGCGCTGACCGATGCGCAGCATCGCTGGGCTCAGGCGTTTTTCGAATTGGGGATGGCGCTGGCCGATGCGGACCGTCTGAGCGAAGCCGTCGAGGCCTTGCGCCGCGCGGTGGAGTTGAAACCGGATCTGCCGAACGCTTTGCGCACGCTGGGCGATTTCCTCAGCGCCAGCGGCGATTCCGCGGGCGCCGATCAGGCCTACGCGGCTCACATCAAAGTATCCACGCGCGATCCGCGCCTGCTTGCGCCGGCGGCAGCACTGTACGAGAACCGAATTCCCGAAGCTGAAGCGCTGCTGCGCGCGCATTTGATTCAGTTTCCGACCGACGTGCCGGCGCTGCGAATGCTGGCGGAAGTCGCTGCGCGGCTGGGCCAGAATCGGGACGCCGCGATTTTGCTGGAGCGGTGTCTGGAACTGTCGCCGAGTTTTCATGCCGCCCGGCAGAATTACGCCATCATCCTGAGCCGCCAGAACAAGCCGGCGGAGGCGCTGCAGCACCTGGAGCAGTTGTTGAAGATCGAGCCGCGCAATCCTTCCTACCGCAATCTGAAGGCGGTGGTGCTCGCGCGGATCGGCGACTATCAAGAGTCGATCGAGATTTATTCGAAGTTGCTGGCGACGCATTCGGGCAACGCCAAAGTCTGGATGAGCTATGGTCATGCACTGGGGACCGCGGGACGCGAGGCCGACAGTATCGCCGCCTATCGCAAGTCCATCGAGCTGTCGCCGAATCTGGGCGAAGCGTATTGGAGTCTGGCCAATCTCAAGACCTTCCGGTTCACCCAGGCCGAGACCGACGCGATGCAACGGCAATTGGCGCGTGCTGACCTTGACGAGACAGACCGGTTGCACTTCGACTTCGCGCTGGGCAAGGCATTGGAGGATGCGCGCGAGTTTCAAAGCAGTTTCGAACACTATGCCGCCGGCAATGAAATCCGCCGCAGGCAGCTGGCCTATCAGCCCGGGCAGGCCAGCGCGCTCGTGCAGCGCTCCAAAAGCCTTTACACGCCGGCATTTTTCGCAGCGAGGCAGGGCTTCGGTTCGCCCGCGCCCGACCCCATCTTCATCCTGGGCATGCCGCGCGCCGGTTCCACGCTCATCGAGCAGATATTGTCGAGTCACTCCCGGGTGGAGGGCACCATGGAGCTGCCGAATCTGCTCAAGATTGCCAAGTCGCTCGGCGATAAGAAGGCGCAGTCTGACGATTCCCGATACCCCGCTGTGCTGCTGCAGATGCAGGCCGAGGAGTTTCATCGCTTGGGCGAGCAGTATCTGACGGAAACGCGCATTCATCGTCGCCTGGGCAGGCCCTTGTTCATCGACAAGATGCCCAACAATTGCCTGCACGTGGGCCTGATTCAGCTACTGCTGCCTAACGCCAAAATTATCGACGCGCGGCGGCATCCGCTGGCCTGCGGCTTCTCGGTGTTCAAGCAGCACTTTGCGAGGGGTCAGAGCTTTTCGTACAGCTTGTCGGATATCGGCACCTACTATCGGGACTATGTCGAGTTGATGGCCCACATCGATGCGGTGCTGCCGGGCCGCGTGCACCGGGTCATCTATGAGCGGATGGTCGATGACACCGAGGCCGAGGTTCGGCGACTGCTGGATTATTGCGCACTGCCGTTCGAAGCGTCCTGCCTGCGCTTTTACGAGAACGATCGTGCGGTGAGAACCGCCAGCGCGCAGCAGGTCCGTCAGCCAATCTTCCGCGGTGGCGTGGATCACTGGCGCCATGTCGAGCCCTGGCTTGATCCGCTCAAGGCCGCTCTGGGTCCGGTACTCGAGCGCTACCCCGATGTACCGGAGTTAGTATTTTCCAATCGTAATATGAGGCTGAAACAGTAGGAGTCAGGCTGCGGTTTTAGATCGACGGTTAATGGATTGGAACAGCAGCTTTCTGGCCTGCT
>JANXOV010000018.1 GCA_025357635.1 Pseudomonadota bacterium | reverse complement strand
GATCCGAATGGCCGCCTGCCGTTCCAGCCATGCGGCGATGCTTCCAGACAGTAAAGCGACGAAGTTTTCGACCGCAAGCCGCATCGAATGATCCTAGTCCCCAGACGTCGGAATTGGCAATCTGAGTATTCGGACAGCACGCGGATGTCGGCCATCGCCCCGCACCCAGTCCACGCCGCCGCAGCGTATCCCCGGACTCCAGTTCGACTTCCAGCCGATTTTCGACGCCCGCGGCGCCTGCGAGAAAAGAATCCCTCGACAAGCGTTCCAACTCAACGCCAGCATCCGGCGCGCCCTTGTGAATCCGCGCCCATGCCACCAAACGAGTTCCTACATCGACATCAACACCTGGTTGCAGACCTTTGTACGGAATGACACTGGCTGGGGCGCCGGTAGCTACGGCGGTGAGTAAGGTCAATTTGTGCGCCGAATCCAAGCCCGACAAATCCTGACTTGGATCGGCTTCTGCGTAGCCTGACGCCTGCGCCGCTCTCACGGCAGGATACGGCGCTTGCCGAGCCGCGCACGTAACGCGCGATTTTCGGCCTTTAGGTATTCGATCCGCACAGCCGATTGCCGCTCCAGCCAGCTCGCCATACTGGCCGTTACTAATGCGAGAACGCTTCGCGGATTCCGGGACATCAGATCATCCTTCTATGCCGCCTGCCGCGCGCCAACCGAGTCTTCGAACAGAACGCCATGCCTTTTTCTGGAATTCGCTCAACCTTCACCGAAAACTCGACGCATTCCGACGCTACTACAATGGAATTCGCGTGCACTGCTCCCTCGCCGGTCATACACCAGAAAGCCGTGCCGGGAATCCTTCATTATCGACCGCAAACCTGGCTGCCTATGGCTGGGAAAGCCACTGCAATGGGCTTTTCCAGATTCCGGTCGCCGCTTAACTGGCAATTCGCCTCCCACGCTAAACGGTCCGAAATGCGGTGCGCGTCGGGGCCTTCTGGCCAATGCTATAATGCTCATCGGTTTAGCCCTCGCGGGTTTCCGGCATGTCCATGGATCGAACTTACGTCCGCTTGCTCCGTTCGGCTGCAGAGGCCGATGACGGCGGCTTTATGCAGGACACGCCGGAAGAGCGACTCTCGCAGGTATGGGAACTCACGAAGGAAGCGTGGTCATGGATCAATCCAGACGATGTTGAACGACGACTACAAAGAGATGTTGTCGTGTTTTTCCGACGAGAAGGTTGAATACCTGCTCGTGGGAGCGCATGCACTGGCCGTTCACGGTCATCCGCGAGCGACCAAGGACATCGATTTCTTCGTGCGCGCGAACGCGGACAATGCCGTTCGACTGATCCATGCGTTACAACGCTTCGGCGCGCCCACGCAAGGGCTCTCCCCAGCCGATTTCAGCACGCGGGGTGCGGTGTTCCAGATCGGCGCGGGCCCTCGGCGTATCGATATTCTCACCTCCATCGATGGCGTCAATTTCGAAGACGCCTACCTACGAAAAGTAGTGGCGCGCCTCGAGGGCATCGACGTCGCGGTGATCTCGCGCGCCGATCTGATTGCCAACAAACGCGCGACCGGTCGCACCCAGGATCTCGCCGACGTGGAGCGCCTGACGGGCAAGACTCGATCGCGGGATGACGACCTGACTCGATAACTCGCCGCTCCACGATAGAGGCTCGTAATGTTCGAAATCTAGAAACATCACGCCGCCGCCTGTGGGGTGCGAATTCAATAATCATAGCGTGAGGCACCGTAGGCGGGCAGTCTTGTGCTGCCAAGTATCCTTGGTAGCCTGACTCAACGATGCGTGACGTGCTTCTCCTCGCGGTGCATATGATGGTCACCCTGGTCAAGCTGACGCAGCCAGGCGGCGTCCGCTCCGTCATAGCGGAATCTCTGTTGCTCAAACACCAATTGATTATCTGCGGCCGGCCCCCTCGACGCGCCCCGCCCTTGACCACAGTGGATCGATTCGTGTTCGGCTTGACGACAATGTTCGTGAGTCCCCGACGAGTCGAAAAGCTTGCGGCGATCTTAAAGCCGGCAACGCTGTTACGATTCCACAAGGCGCTGGTCGAACGAAAATATCGGCGCCTGTTCTCGTCCGCGGCAACCCGGCGCAAGCCGGGACCGAAGGGCCCCAACGAGGAAATCGCCGCCGTCATCCTCCAGATAAAGCTCCGGAACCCCAGATTCGGCAATCAACGCATTGCCCAACAAATATCACATGCATTCGGCCTGCCGATCGACAAGGATGTCGTCCGAAGAGTACTCGCAAGATACTACGGCCCTAACCATCCGCACGCCCCAGGTCCCTCCTGGCTCACCTTCATCGCACAGGCCAAGGATAGCCTCTGGAGCGTGGATCTATTTCGTTGCGAGTCGATATTGCTGCGCAGCCATTGGGTCTTGGTAGTCATGGATGTGTTCACCCGACGCATCATAGGCTTTGGTATCGGCGGCCAGTACATCGACGGCCCGGCGCTGTGCCGCATGTTCAATCGGGCCATTGCCGGACAAGCGCTGCCCGCTCGCATCAGCACGGATCACGACCCCCTGTTCCGCTTTCATCGATGGCTGGCGAACCTACGAATCCTGGAGATCGAGGAAATCAAATCGGTGCCCTACGCCCCGATGTCGCACCCTTTCGTGGAAAGACTGATCGGAACCATCCGGCGCGAATACCTGGACCATACCTTCTTCTGGAATTCGATCGACCTTCACCGAAAGCTCGACGCATTCCAGCGCTACCACAATGGAGTTCGTGTGCACCGCTCCCTCGACGGACATACGCCAGAACATCGTGCCGGGAATCCTTCATCATCGACCGCAAACCTGGCTGCCTATGGCTGGGAATGCCATTGCAATGGGCTTTTCAAGATTCCTATCGCCGCTTAACTGGGAATTCGCCTCCCACACGTATTTCCAGGACAGGCACTTAGTTTGCCACACACACGTGTGGAGCCTTTATGCAGAGATGAGCTCGGCTCCGTCGAGCCTCGCGAGTGTGCGATCAAACGTACCCATCGGCACATGCCCTGCTTTGCGCGCGATCTCGAGCATCAAACAATCGGAAAATCCCAACGAAGGCCTGTTGCGAAAGTGGACCAGAGCCGCAACAACAACTTCTGCTTCCTGGATCGTCAGGTCACGATGCTTAAGAAGAAAATCCACTGTATGCGCCAAGGTCGGGGGATCGCGATCGTAAACCGTCGCGAGTACCCATATCGTTTCGGCCAATACCAGGTGTGAAACCCAGGCTCCGCTAGAAACGAATTTCTCTGCGGCATCGGCCTGCCTCGGAACATCACCAGTGACCAGTCTCACCAGCACATTGGTATCAACCGTGCGCAAATTTACGCCGTATGTACGTTTTCTTGCCGTCTTTCAATTCATCCAGCGTATGCGCACCGGGCGGGTCTTTTGGAAACAAGACTTTCCGTACATCGTCCCAGCCGTATCTGCCCGCCCGACGGACGATGATTTGATCGCCCTGCTCGTCCCATTCGAGAACAGATCCCGGACCGATACCCAGACGTTTCCGAATCTTCGACGGCACGGAGATTTGACCTTGTGCTGTGAGCTTGGATTGAGCAATTGCCATAACGGAAGATTACCGCGGTAATGCGATTCTGTCAATCTACATGCGGCGAGTATCCAATACTTGCGATCCATCCTCCAGGCTGCAGCGCTGATAGATAAGGTTGCGATGCTAAACAATTGAATTTTCCCCACTAACGGCTGGCCAATACCGCCAGTACCGATACAGTGCGCCGCCGTTGGCGTCGATTCGCACGGCCCAACAGAACTTACGCAAATCAAATTGCAGTGGATTGCATCTGCCGCGACAATGGAACGATGCGCATTCTGCAGTACGCTGGTCTCGACGTCTCAAATCACGGCGCTGCCTACGCGCGCGTCCGGGCAGCATTGTCAGCCGGCGACTTTCGCGCCGCTGACGCACGCAAACTGACCGGCTCCCATCACGCGAAGCTCTATCGCGCGAAACTCAATGACTCCGACCGGTTGCTGTTCTCGCTTCTGAGGCATCAGGGAGAAACCTGCGTCGTGATGCTGGAGGTGGTCGTCAACCATGCTTACGAACGTTCCCGCTTCTTGCGCGGCCAGTCTGTGGACGAGAGCCGTCTGCTCCCGGCCTCCGCCCCGGTCGCTTGCTCGGACATCGACGCGCACCCCCTGAGGTACTTGGATGCGCACCGCAGCCAACTGCTCTACCTCGACAAACCGTTGTCGCTGGATGATACCCAGGATGCGATTTATCGCACAGCCGCACCGCTGATCGTAGTAGGCGGAGCGGGAAGCGGAAAGACGGCGCTGACGCTGGAGAAGCTCAAGTGCGTCGAGGGGGACGTACTGTACGTCACGCTGTCCGCCTGGCTTGCGCGCAGCGCGCGCGAACTGTATTGCGCACACGGCTTTGAACATGAGGCGCAGGATGCATCTTTTCTATCCTATCGGGAATTGCTGGAATGCATCCGTATCCCGGCCGGACGCGAGGCAGGCTGGCGCGAATTTGCCGCCTGGTTCGAGCGCCAGCGACAAGTCTTCAAAGGCCTGCAGGCCCATCAAGTCTTCGAAGAGTTCCGTGGCGTCATCGCCGCCCAGCCCGACGGAGTACTCGGGTGCGATCAATACGTCGCCCTCGGCGTGCGCCAATCCATCTTCACTCATAGTGAACGGCAACGAGTCTACGACCTGTTCGAGCGCTACCGGCGTTGGCTTCGCGATGAGGGCTGGTTTGACCCATGTCTCATTGCCCATGAGTGGAGAACGATCGCCTCGCCACGCTTCGACTTCATCGTGATCGACGAAATTCAAGATCTGACACCGGCGCAGTTGACCGTACCGCTGAGGATGTTGCGGCACTCGGATCAGTTTTTGCTTTGTGGTGACTCCAATCAGATCGTGCATCCGAACTTCTTCTCCTGGGGTCGCATCAAGAGTCTGTTCTGGCAGGATCAGCGGCAGGCTGTAACGCAGAACCTGCACGTGTTGCGCAACAACTTCCGTAATGGCGCGTCGGTCACCGCCGTCGCCAATCGGCTCCTGCGCATCAAGCAGGCGCGCTTCGGCTCGATCGACCGAGAAAGCAACCACCTGGTGCAGGCAGTGGGCGAGGTCGAGGGCAGTATCACACTGCTGGCCGACAAGGGTGATGCGACGCGCACATTGGATGAGCAAACCCGCAGGTCCGCAAGCGTCGCGGTCATCGTGCTGCACGATGAGGATAAAGCCGAGGCGCGTCGGCACTTTCAGACCCCATTGGTGTTCTCGATACAGGAATCCAAGGGACTCGAATACGAGACCGTCATACTGTACCGATTGATTTCCGGGCGACGACCCGAGTATGCGGAGGTGGCGTCCGGAGTAGTGGACGAAAATCTGCAAGGCGAAGAAATCGCCTACCGTCGCGCTGTGGACAAGTCCGACAAGTCGCTTGAGATCTACAAATTCTACGTCAATGCCCTGTACGTGGCCCTCACCCGCGCCGTCCGCAACGTCTATTGGGTGGAGGCAGACGTCGAACATCCATTGTTGCGACTTCTGAAGCTGCAGGCGGCAAGGACGGATGTGAAGGTCGAGACACGAGCCGCCACGTCGGAGGAATGGCAGATGGAGGCTCGCCGCCTTGAATTGCAGGGGAAGCAGGAGCAAGCGGATGCCGTGCGCGCCCGGGTATTACGCGAGCAAACGGTACCCTGGACGGTGTTCAATGATCCGTGGCTGCGGGCGAGCCTCGGCCAGGTGTTCGACAAGCAGGTACCGGGCGGGAAAATCAGGCAGCAACTGTTCGAGTATGCCGCCTACTTTGATGAACCCGTGCTGGCCCATTGGCTGGCGCAGGAGGACGGATACGCCCGCGCGGAAGGGTTCGAGAAGCAGCGCTCGGCCATCATCGGCAAGCACTTGAACGATTATCGCTCCCGGGTGTTCAAGGGCGTCCTGCAACAATGCGACCGGTTCGGGGTGGACCACCGCACGGTAATGAACCAGACCCCGCTGATGGCAGCAGCCATGGCCGGCAATTTGGCATTGGTGGAAGCGCTGATGGCTCGCGGGGCAAATCCGGACGCGGTGGACCACCTGGGCTGCAATGCCTTGCACTGGAGCATGCGCGTGGCCTTTCGTGACCGTGCGTACGCACGCAGCACCTTTGGCGCCATGTACGAATTGATCGCGCCATCATTACTTGATTTTGCCGAGGGTGGACGACTGGTACGCATCGAGCGCAATCGCGCGGAGTATTTCCTGTTGCAATCGTTGTGGGTTGGATTCCGGAAACTGTTCACGCGGTCCGGCTACGCAGGCCCCGCCGCTCTAGACACTGCTCAACTGATTGACTGGTGGGAGCACCTTCCAGACAATGTGGTACGTGCCGAGCGCAGGAAACGCTCGCATCTGTCAAACGTCCTGTCGCGCAACGAGATTGATCGGGACTATGCCTACAATCGACGCCTGTTCAAGCGAATTGGCCATGGGCGATATCAGATCAATCCCGCCTTGTCGGTACGCCGTCGATCTGGTGACGCTGAAAGCTGGGTTCCAGTACTCGAAGCGCTGAATCTATCCTTGGTGCACGAGTGTGCTCACCCGAGTCAATGGCGCATGAGCCGCTCACTTTGGGAAGCCGCCGGTCGTCCGGCCTTGGCCACGCCCGTGGCCGGGCGGCGATGGGAACAACGGGTACGGGCCGAAGAGGATCGGCCGAAGGTGGTTTGGGCCCAGTCAACTCGCAGGGATGGCGGACGGAGCAGGCCCACACCAGTCACTACCGCGCCGGCCGGTATTCAACCGATTCGTGCGACAGTGCCAACGGCCGCGCCGGTCGCACCTGCACCCTGGGGCACGCCAGCGGCGAGGCGTGCGGCGCTCGACGCGCTGCGCAAGAAAATCGACGCAAAGCGTCAAAACGATGCAGCAGAGACTGATGAAACGTAACGCATCCCCTCATCGCCCTGCCGAAAATTGCTATATCAGCCCCGAATTCACACGCAAGCGGTTGTAGTCCGCAATAGTTCAATCAGGCTTGCTTCGAACGCACGCGCTTCCCAGCGGCCTTATCCAGTAAAGCCATTGTAGTCCGCAAAAATCTAATCAGACTCCAACTGGCATCAAGAAATATTCAAGATGCAAACCGGCAAGAATAGACCGGGCACCGACCACATAGGTTTCGTTGTGCCGGTGTCGCGACTTGGCCTTTGGATAAACAGCAGAGCCGCACGGCGGATCCGGAACCCCGGGACCGAGGAACATATGCGGGCGTGCACCATTGTAATGGAGTACCCACGCTCTCAACATTGAGCGCAAATGCGATTCCGACAGCGGTATCAGCCAATCCAGGCATTCGCGGCGAAGCGAGCCGATCAGCCGCTCGCAAATGGCATTCGCCTTTGGACTTCGGGGCGGGGACTTGAGGACCGTGACCCCGAGTTTGGCGACGGAGTCGTCCAGATGCTGGGCGAAAATGCTGTCTCGATCGTGGAGCAGATACTCGTAACCCGCATCTGGACCGATAGCCTCTCGGAGCTGCTGCAAAGTCCATGAGGCCGTCGGATGAGCGGTGACGTTATAATGAATCAGGCGCCGGCTCTCGTGCTCGACGACCACGAACACCTACAGTAGCCGGAATGTGGCCGTAACAGCGACAAGGAAATCGCACGCTACGAGTCCCTTGGCGTGCAACCGAAGAAAGGTAGACCAGCGCAGGTCCCCTCGAGGTCGGCCGGCAGGGCCTTTCGGAAGATATTTGTTCACCGTTCGAGGCGAGACCCGGATATCGAGCTTCAAGAACAACTCGTTGGCGATTCGTTCCTCGCCCCACGAGGGGTTCTCAAGGTGCATCCGGAGGATGAGCGTTTGAACCTCGCGCGGGATCGGCGGCCGGCCGGGTCTGGATTTGAGCCGCCAGAATAGCTTCCACCCCGCCCGATGCCAGCGAATCATCGTCTCGGGCCTCACCACCACGAGCGCATCTCGCCAGTTAAAGAACCGCGAAAGGATTGCCAGTGAGACGCGGGTGATTGGGTCCACTCGTCGCGGCTTTACTCCCCGCTCTTGGTAGAGCGCCAGTTGGCGCCGCAGCACCAGAATCTCGGCCGCCGACGCCCGGCGCTGACGGAACAGCAGAACGGTCAGCTCAACCAGGTCTGCCAGCAGCCGAAGCAGCACTTGAAACATCGCGGTCACCGAATGATCATGCCATATCGGTATTGAGCCGGGCGCATGCAGGAATCAAATTATTGCGGATCACAGGGCTTCCAATCTGAGCTGCGCCGCGGTGATGCGGAGGATCCCATCCCGGCACTGCTGGTGTTGAGCGATCGCCATGGCAATCGCGTCGATTTATTGGCAGGGCTCAAAGGGCTCGACCCCGATGCATTTTCCCGCCTGATTGCCGTACCGTTTCAGCGAAGCACAATTTCCGTGATCAGCAGAGAGGACTTCATTGCCATGAAATGTTTTGCCGGCGGTCCGCAGGATATTGCCGATGCTGAAATCGCGATGCGGATTGGCGAGACGGCAATCAACGTCGACCTACTGCGGCGGATCACCCGCCGCTTTGGGCGCTCTGCCACAGACGTGCTTGAAAGGTTGTTGACTGCCTAAGCACTCATGAGGATCACTCGGCGCACCCGCAGGTTCTAATGATCCGGCGCCGCAGCCTGCCCCGAGGCTGCCGGAGCAGACCCAAACTCCAGCCGGATGTGATCCAGATCGTGCGGAGCCACGATCTGATCCGGATCGAGCTGTGCCTCGTTGCGGCTGAGGGTATACACAGCAATACGCAGCGCCTGCGCCTCGGTCAGTGTGCCCGGGTTGTCGAAGGGCATGGTGCTGATGACGCGGCTGTAGAAATTACGCGCGGTCTTGCCGGCCCAGCGTTCACGAAAGTTTCCGCCGATCAGCGCCGACGCATGCTGCGCGCCCTGCATCTCGACGCCGTGGCACATGGCGCAGTGCTGGTAATACTGGTCCCTGCCTGCATCCACCAGTGAGACCGGCGCGGGCTGCGAGGCATCGGGCAGCGCCATCGCAATCCAGCCGCTGCCGTAGTCCTTGCCACCGACCGGCACCACGATGAACTGGCGGCCACTGGCCTCGTAGCTGATCGGACCGCCGGTGGTGCCTGCGGGCAGGCGCCGCTCCCACAATACGCGGCCGTTCACCTTGTCATAGGCACGAAACGTCGTGGTTCCAGGGATTCCCGCGGCGCCGAACAACGCATCGCTGCTCTCACCCAGGAACAACAGCGTGCGCGTGAGCAGCGGCACGGGCCGGCCGGTGGTGCCCAGCGGCGGCAAATGCAGCGACTCGAGCAGCGGATGGTGACGCGGCCCGTCGCCGTTCGCCACGGTCCAGAGTTTCTCGCCGCGATTCAGATCCAGTGCGGTGATGCGGCCATACGGCGGCTTGAGTAACGGCAGGCCCTGCGGACCGATGCCATAAGACGATGGCGGCGGCGCGTGCGGATCGGGCGCAAGTTCCGCGAACTCATAGGCGATGGTCGCGCCCGGCTCGGTCGGCTGCATGAGCGGATTGGGTTCCGGCAGCGTCATCGACACGGCGTAGTACACGCCGCGCTCCGGATCGAAGGCGCCGGTGTTCCAATTGCCCGAACCCCAGGCGCCGGGCACGGAGATCAGGCCCTTCTTGCTGCCGGGTTTGTCGTTCACCACGGTGTTGGGAGAAAACAGCGGGCCGTAATCGTAGTCGGCGAGTATTTTCTTCGCCTCTTCGCGCAGTGCCGGCGTGAAGTCGATGAGATCCTCCTTCGTCATGCCCTGGCGATCGAAGGCCGGCGGCTTGGTGGGAAACGGCTGCGTGGGCGAGATGGCCTCGCCCGGCACATTGGATTGCGGCACCCTGCGCTCGATGATGGGCCAGACGGGCTTGCCGGTGATGCGGTTGAACACGAAAAGGAAGCCGTTCTTGTTGGGCTGCATCACAGCGGGAATGCGCCGGCCGTCGACGGTGATGTCACCCAGCGTGGGCGGCGAGGCATTGTCGTAGTCCCACAGATCATGATGCACCATCTGGAAATGCCACACCCGCTTGCCGGTACGGGCATCGAGCACTACCAGACTGTCGGCGAACAGGTTGTCGCCGGGACGATGCCCTCCATAGTAAGAATTGGTCGGTGCACTCAGCGGCACGTAGACATAGCCCAGGCTCTCATCGCCCGATAGCGGCGCCCAGGCCGCCATGTTGCCGACATAGTCGGCCGAGCCATTGCCCCAGGTCTTGCGCAGCGGATCACCGGGCGGCGGAATCAAATGAAAGCTCCACAGCAGTTTGCCCGAGCGCACGTCGTAGCCGCGCACGTCTTCAGGCTTGGATTCGCGTTCGGGGCCACCATCCCCGTAGCCCTCTCCCGCCCTGCCGCCGCCATTGCCACCGATGATAACCACGTCCCGCACGACCAGCGGCCCGTTGAATCCGAAGAACGACGTGCCATCGGGGTTGTGGCGGTTCAGAGAGACCCGGCCGCCCTCGCCGAACGAGGTTTTGAGCGCGCCGGTGGCCGCACCCAGCGCATACAGGTATTCGCCGCGTACCGAAAAAATGCGCCGGTCCACACCTTCTCGCCAGTAGTCGACGCCGCGCGAACTCTGCCCCGCCGCCTCGCGCAGCGAATCGGTGAAGGGCTGCTGTACCCACACGGTCTTGCCCGTGGCCGGATCGAAGGCCTCCACCAGACCCACGGCGTTGGGCGCATACAAAATGCCGCCGATGAGAATTGGCGTGCCGCGCAGGTAGTTCGAAGGCGTCAGATCCGGATAGCGCTGCAGGAGTGCGGCATCCAACCCCGGACGGGTCCACACCGTGCGCAGCTTGGCAACGTTGTCCGCGGAGATCTGCGACAGACCCGAATAGCGGTCGAAACGTTTGCTGCCGCCGTAATAGGACCATTGGCCGGATGGCGTGTCGGCAGCGAAAGACGTGAATGCCGACAGGGCGAAACAGAATATCAAGGCGCGAGAGGCGAAGGATTTCATGTGCTGTTCTCCCTGGAGGGACATCGCGGATGCCTTTGAGGATTCTACCCGAGAGAACTTACCTGGGTCTGAAACCTCGCGCTGCGCTACCTGCGCTCTTATGAGCACCTTTCCCCAAATCAAGGATGCTCAGCGGGGTAAACTATGATGACCATGACCGAATTGGAAGTACTGGCGCTGACCACCTCAAAGCTTGACGCACTGGGGCTGCCGTATATGTTGACCGGCTCCTTTGCGCTCGCCTACTACGCCAAGCCCCGCATGACTCGTGATATTGATCTGGTGCTGGATATCGGGACTGGGAATATTGACGCACTGGCTGAGTCGCTATCGCCGGATTTTTACATCGATCCGGACGCTGCCCGGCAAGCCATCGTGCAAGAGCGTCTTTTCAATTTGATGCACTTTGAATCTGGGTTGAAGATTGATCTGATCGTGCGCAAGTCCTCCCCTTACCGTCGGGTGGAATTCGATCGGCGGCAACGGGTGATTCTGGGGACCCTGCCCCTCTGGATCGTGAGCCGTGAAGACCTGGTTCTGTCCAAGCTCGACTGGATGCGCATCACCCCGTCGGAACTGCAGCGCAGCGACATTCAGCAGCTGTTGGACGGTCCAAACAATTTGGCTTACCTTCGGCAGTGGGCACCCGCCCTGGGTGTTGATCGGCTTTTGGAGGATCTGCTTCGATGAGCGACACCTCTCCCGAATTCCAGAAGATGGTGGACGATCGCTATCGATCCATGACCCCCGAAGAACGGATGTGCCTGGTTTCGCAGATGTACAACACGGCGCGCCTGATCGTGGAATCCTCGCTTCCCGCCGGCTTGAGCCGCGAAGAACGGCGCCTGTCCATTGCGAGGCGCTTCTATGCCGGGGAACTTCCCGAGGAAGCGCTGCTTGCTCACGCGCGTTACGGTCGGGATTCCTCCGAGAGCACTTGATCCGACCTCGAAGCGCAGTCACCGCGCACGCCGGCGCTGCTTCACTTCGTTCAAGCTCGCGTACGGCGCGTTGGTATTCACCTGCTTGAGGCCGTTCTCGCACCCAGCTTTTGAGATTGGCCTATTGCTCAATGATTCAAAGGCGCCTGACGTGCGCGTTCAGCGCCCCGGAACAATGATACCGCGGGTTCCAGAATACCGAAGCTCGAGCGCCGGAAGGCCAAACTTGGCCGTCTGGGTGACGACTTGTCCGAGGATCTCACGCGCGGTCGCCTCTGCCGCGACCAGTCTCGGAATGCCGCTGGTGGTCAGCCGCTCGCCATAGCCGAGTTCCACCGGATGCAGCACCACTTCCGAGAGCTGGTTATCCTGGAAGCGGACCTCCGCGATCACGCTCTGGAACGTGAACGCATGGGCGAATTGCGACTTATTGAGCGGTGCGGTCAGGTCGTACTCCGTCGCCTTCTTCGGGTCCTGCCAGGTTTCCCGCAGCAATTCCCGATTTCCGGCGAACAGGTCAGCGGGAAGCAGCTCCTGCACATCGCTCCAGAAGAAATTTCCGAGCCCGTAGAAAATTGGCCGCTTGCCGCGTGCGGGCGAGTTGTAGATCTCAATGGGGCCAAGGTTGTGGTTGCCCGTGACGACGAACATGTCTGCGCCCGAATCGATTGCTTCACGCGCGAGTTGCTTCAGGAAATTCGCAGCCCCATACGGCGCGTTCTCGTCGTCGCAGCCGATCGAGCATTCGTGGGAATGGATGGCCACGATCACGAAATCGGCATTCAACTGAGCAGAGCGGATGGTGCCATAAATCTCTCGCAGGTTGTCGGGGTCCATCGTGTGTTCGTAGGAAAAGCGGTCAGCCTGCCGGTAGGCCATGCCGAAGAGACTGCCTTCGGCCGGGACTTTGTTGCAGTGCCTGCCGTGCAGCGAACACTGAACTCTTGCCAGCGCCTCCACGGCGGACCGCGGCAGTTGCACCGTGGTTTTCACGTGCAGGGCGCTCAGTCCCGGACGACCGGGCGCGGTCGCCGCGGGCGGCATCGATTCGCTCGTCGGCCGGAACGTCGATGCGAACGATACCAAGGCGATGCGTCCCTTCGGGCTTTCGAAATAGGCCGGCGCGCGCGCCATCCGATGCGAGTCGCCGGCACCCGCGTGCGCCAGACCGGCCTCGTCGAGCCACTTCGCAGTTTCCCGCATCCCTTCCAGACCCCAGTCCAGGCTATGGTTGTTGGCGCGGCCAACCAGGGAGAAGCCCATCGCCTTCAGGTCGCGCGCGACCGCCGGCACGGAGGCGTTGGTCCAGTCGCCGTCCCAGGAGTACGGAGCGCCCTCGAACGAGCGTGGGTCGAAGATCGTCGTCTCCAGATTGCCGAAGGTGACATCGCTGCCCTGAAGGATGCCGAGGACCGCGCTGAAACTCGGCATGGCTTGCGCATGCTGTGATAGCGGCCGCGACATGATGAGGTCCCCGACTGCAGAGACGGTGAAGCCGTCGGGCACGCTCGCCTGCAGTTCGCGCCCGATCGGACGCTTTGGATCCAGCCGACTCGTGTCCTTCACGACCGGATCGGCCGGTCCAAAGCGAGGGTCACCGGCGAATGCGACCGTTGAGGTCATTGCGAATATCAGCACGGCCGTCGCAAGCCAGGTACATCGATTCATCGGCAATCCTAGCAGTTTCGAGCCATACGGATAGAGCGCGAGCACAATGCTCTGTCAAAGGTGGAATTCGAGGATGGCGCAATGCATTCCGATTATGATGGCGCTTCATAATCGAAGCAAACTGGAGCGGACTTCATGCAAAGGCGCCACGTACTTTTCCTATTGCCAGCCTTGCTGTCGTGTTGGCAGGCCGCCGCCGAACCGGTGGCACTCGTGGCGGACCGGGTCATCGACGGTGTCGGTAACAAGGCCCGAATCAACACCGTCGTCGTGATCGACGGCGAGCGAATCATTGCAGTCGGCGACCGCTCCGCCATACCGGCGGGCGCGAAAGTGATCCAACTGCCGGGACAGACGCTGATGCCTGGTTTCATCAACTGTCACGAACATCCGCTGATGTACGGCGACGACTACCAGAATGCGCACCTGCAGGCCTCTTCGGCGTACAAGGCGCTGATGGGGCTTGCAGCGCTGCAGCGCCAGCTCCTCGCAGGATGGACGACGATCCGCGTGATGGGCGATGCGGACGTTTACTATGCGAATCAGGACATCCGCAAGACGATCGACAAAGGCGTCTTCATCGGCCCGCGTTTGACCGGCGCCGGCCACTACCTCTCGATCACTGGCGGCGGCGGCGACGTCAATTACTTCTCACCCGAGCAAAGGGTCATCGCAGACGGATTGGTCGTGGACGGTCCGGAAGAAATCCGCAAGGCAATTCGTGAGGAGATCAAATACGGCTCCGACTGGATCAAGCTGCTCGTCACGGGCGCCTACCAGTCGGTCGGCGACGATCCACGCAACGTCGCGTTCAGCCCGGAAGAACTTCAGGCCGCAGTCTCCGAGGCGAACCGGCACAACGTGCCGGTCGCCGCGCACGCCCACGCCACCGAGGGCATCAAGCAGGCCGTCGCGGCTGGGGTGCGCTCCATCGAGCATGGCACCTTCATCGATGACGAAGGCATCAAGATGATGGCGGCCAAGGGCACCTTCCTCGTGCCGACCATCTACATCGGCGACTACTACAAGGAAGGCGACAAGCTGCGTGCCCAGGACAAGCAAGATGAGTACGCCACTCACGGGCGCGGGAAGTTCCTCGCCGCCGTCGGCCGCGCCCACAAGCAAGGTGTAAAAATCGCCGTCGGGGTGGATCTGGGTGGATACATGACACCGCCAGTCGTGTTCGTGCGCGAGATGGCGGTGCTCGTGGAGGCGGGCCTGACGCCGATGGAAGCGATCCAGGCTGGCACGCGCGTTGGCGCCGAGTTGCTACGCTGGGACGATCGCCTGGGTACCGTCCAATCCGGCAAGCTCGCCGACTTGGTCGCCGTTACCGGAAACCCGCTCGACGACATGAAGGCGCTCGAGCACGTGACATTTGTGATGATCGGCGGGCGCGTGGTGAAGTCGCCCGGCGGCGGCACGACGCTCGCAGGCATCCTTGCGCAGCCGCGCTGATCTTGTAGATGTCTAACGGCAACGTCTTCGCGCCGACGCAGGCTCCACTCACATACCTGGACTCGACGCTCATCTTCAAGTTGTGATGCACAGGATAATTCGTTAGGATGTCCGCGCGTTCGGTGCCGGCCCATACCACGGGCTGGAGAATTGGGAAGCCGGTGAAATGCCGACACTGCCCCCGCAACGGTAATGGAGCACAAAGCTTGGCTTGAACCACTGGATGCCAACGTATCCGGGAAGGCGCCGAGCAGATTCGACGGCAGCGTTCGTATCACTCCAGAGTCCGGAAACCAGCCTGGCGCATGTATCCCGATGGGTCGCGGTGGGCGATCGGCGGCGGATCTTACGGCGAGCGCATGCCACCCGGTGCCGCCGATTCCGCACCGTTCACTTCCTCCGGCTCGTCGGCTCAGACGATGCGTACAACCGAAGGAGTACCGATGACCGCGCGCACGAAATGGATGGAAAGCAGGGTTCGGAATGTGGCTGATGGACGAGCTGAGGCGTCGAACGATCCGTTTCCAGCCGCGGAGCAGGTGCTCGTTGATTGGATGCTCTCGGTTCCGCGCGGCGTCAATCTGGAAGCAGCCGCCCGCCAGCAAATCGCCCTGATCGACAAGCGCGCGCTGATACATCCTGAACTTCAATATCTGCGTACGCTGTTCGTTGGCATCGCAGGCGAATGCAACTGGCGTGGAACATTCACTCATCTATGAGAACCTTCGACCAATTGATTGCCGCGCATCGAGCCGGCCATGGGCTTGTCAGGCCCTTCTACATGAATCCGGAGATCTTCGAGCGAGACATGGAGCGCGTGTTCCGGCGGCACTGGCACTGCCTCACGCATGCGAGCGTCATTCCAAATGCCGGTGACTTCGAATTGTTCCGGCTGGGCGATGAAGCGGTCATCCTGACGCGTGTCGCCGACGGCACGATTCACGCAATGTTGAACGTTTGCCGGCATCGCGGTGCGGAGGTCTGCACGGTTCAGAAGGGCAATGCAACGGCCTTCGTCTGCCCCTATCACGCCTGGACGTACACGAACGATGGCTCGCTGCGCGCCGGGCGCATGATGCCCAAGGACTTCGATCGCTCGCAGCATGGTCTGAAGAAACTGCACGTGCGCGTCGCGGCGGGGCTGGTGTTCATTTCATTTGCCGACAAGCCGCTCGATTTCGAGCCGGTCGAGCGATCGCTGCGCTCCAGTTGTGGTCAGTATGGCTGGGCCGATGCGAAAGTGGCGCACCGCGAAACATATTCGTTCTCAGCCAACTGGAAGCTGGCCATCGAGAATTACGTCGAGTGCTACCACTGTGGGCCGGCTCATCCGGAGTACTCCAAGACGCACTCGTTGAAGCAACCGTCCGAGACGATCGAGAAGCTGAACCTGTCGATGGAGGCGCGCACCAGCGCACTTGGCGTCCACATCATCAGCGGTGATCATTGGCAGCATTCAGCGGCCGGCCAGGAGGCGATCGACACTTTTCGTTATGCGCTTTTTGACGGTGCCGAGACCGGCAGCGAAGATGGCAAACCGGTGGCGCCGCTGATGGGCGGCTTTACGGCCTACGACGGCGGGGTTACATCGATTCATCTGGGAGGCACCACTTTCCTGATTTGCTATCCCGATCACGGATTGATCTACCGCTTCATTCCGCAAACTGTCGGCACCTGCGAAATGGAACTGATCTGGCTGGTGCGCGGCGACGCCGTCGAAGGCCGTGACTACGACTTAGCCAGGCTGACCTGGCTGTGGCGGGTCACAACGGCGCAGGACAAAAAAATCATCGAGCACACCGCACGCGGCGTCCGCTCGCATTATTTTGTGCCGGGGCCGATCGCTCCAATGGAGCGGAACGAACTGCGGTTCATCGGATGGTACTTGGAGGAGATGTCCAGAGCCGCCCCTTAAGCGAGGCTGCTTGCGCCTTCATCGCGCCCGCACCAGTCTACCGGACCAGCGCTTTCGCCGCCGCATACGCGGTGGAGCGGTACCAGTTTCCAAAGCGGACGACAAAGTCTTCTTCTGTCGAATAAGGTCCTGGACGATATCCGATGCTGTTCACGCCCCGCTGGTTGTTCTCCGCCAGTTCCCTGTCCTGCAGATTGGTGCTGGTCCAGGTTTCAGTGATGCTCTCAACGGTGTAGTCGACGCCCTCGACCGCATCCTTGTGAACCAGCCAAGTCGAATCGATCCGGGTTTCTTCTGGGCCGAGTGGCACGACCGAGAAAACAAATGCGTAAT
This sequence comes from Pseudomonadota bacterium, assembly GCA_025357635.1. GTDB lineage: Bacteria > Pseudomonadota > Gammaproteobacteria > Steroidobacterales > Steroidobacteraceae > TMP-86. Next base: position 24,912 of record JANXOV010000018.1, on the reverse strand, counting down.
CCGCCAATGCGTGGCAGAACGAGTTCGGTTGCAGCGCCCACCAGAACCCACCGATCTGCGGCTCCTGACTTGCAATGAGCCGGCGAGCCACAACGGGCCGTCCATCCCGAGAGATGCTTTCCATTCCCGGATTCAGCGCGTATCGCTCCACGTGCCACCACTCACCGTTCGCCGGCGTCGTTGGCACGCCCAATGACCTCATTCGCTGCGCGAACGCCTCTTCGTGCGCGCGTTGCTCGTCGGACACGGCAATGCCATGCGAGACGGGATAGGAGATCCGCAGTTCCGGATGCGACGCAGCGCAGTGATAGCACTCCCGTGCGTTCTCCATCGCCAATTTCCAGTTTGCCTTTTCAATCAAACTGCTTCGAAACGCGACCTTGGCTTCGGCCAGCCGATACGGCAGCAAACGCGGTTCCACCGCAGCGCGGAAATCGCCGAAGTCCAATGGATCTGGCGCAAGCGAGACATACACGCACCCAGCCAGCACTTCGACGCGAATCGGCGACAATCCGTATTCGCCACTGTTGAAGTCGGAGGCCATTTTCGGTGCGGCCAGGAGTCGCCCGTCCAAGTCATAGGTCCACTTATGATAGGGGCAGATGAGCCGTGCGCTGCGCCCGTGTCCATCGGCGCAGATTCGCGACCCTCGGTGCCGGCATGAGTTGTGAAAGCCCCGCAGCAGTCCGTCGCGACCTCGAACGACAAAGGCCGCATTTCGCCCGATCGAAAATGCAAGATAAGTTCCCGGGTCAGCGACCTCGGCCGCGATCCCGACGAAATGCCAGGCGCGGTTGAAGATGGCGTCTATGTCGAATGCGAAAATTTCCGGATCGGCATAAAACTCCTGCGCCAGCGTGTAGCCGGGCGGAGATTTGTCGAGAAGCGCCTGCACCTTTTTACCGATATGCATTGTGACAGGCTACGCAGCAGATCGACGGGGGTCAATGAGAATGCCGGGCGCCAGAACGAAGGAATGCATGAGTTATGCGATCAAGAGCGGCGTGGGCGCGGCATTCAGGCAGTCTTTGTTGGCATATTTGATCAGCACCCTGCCCTGCGCCGGGACGACGCAGTATCGCGCCTGATTGTGCAGCGACCACACGTCATATTGCGCGAATCGGTTGAATAACGAATGTTGATGGGATTGCTGAGCAATGCCGCCGCCTGCAGGAACTTCACGTTGCAAGGTTTTCACTGAGTATAATTACAACTCGAACAGGCGTCTAATAAGATTACCCGCATGACATCAAAGACAGTCTCCGTACGTGCCTTATGGGTAACCTTCGCGCTTGCGTATACAAGTCTCGCAGGAGCCCGTCCCGAGGCGTCGCATACGGCAAGGCTCGCGCGCGCCGATGCAGTGGTGCGCGCCGAGATGCGCATCGAGCAAATCCCGGGTCTCGCGATCGCGATCGTCGATCGCGGCAAAGTGGTGCTCGCCCGAGGCTACGGCTATGCAAACATCGAGCACAGCGCGCCGGTGACTGTCGATACGGTTTTTCAATCCGCCTCCGTCGGCAAGCAGTTCACGGCTGCGGCGGTGATGCTGTTGGTGGAAGACGGGCGCCTGTCGCTGGACGATCCTGTGACCCGATATCTGCCTGAAGCGCCGCCGGAATGGAGTGCGATCCGGATACGCCACCTGCTCACGCATACCGCGGGGATTCCCGACTACAGGACGGAGGTCTTGCCCGCCGACAGCCGCCGCTCCTACACCGAGAAGGAGTTGGTTCAGATGGTCTGCGCGTCAAAGCTGGAATTCCCACCCGGCGCGCGGTACAGCTACAGCAACCCAGGCTATCTGCTGCTCGGCGCAATCATCGGACGCGTGGATGGGCGCCATTACAGCGACGTGCTCGGTGAGCGAGTCTTTCGTCCGCTCGGCATGAAGAGCGCGCGCGAAATAGACGACGCGGACATCATCATGCATCGCGCCGCCGGGTATCGATTACGCAAGGGCCTTCTCGCCAACCAAGAATGGATCGCGCCGGAGAACAACAAAACCGCTGACGGGTCCTTGTATCTGTCTATCAGCGACATGATTGCCTGGGATCGCGGCCTACGCGAAGGCAAGATACTTTCCGCCGAATCCTGGCGCTCCGTGTTCGCCCCGGTGCGCCTGAACAGCGGCAGGACCTACCCGTACGGCTTCGGCTGGAGTGTAGAGGAGTTCGCCGGTCAGACGGTGCAGTCCCACAGTGGCGGCTCGCAGGGTTTCGCAACCTACATTTCGCGCTATCTGGGTGACGATCTCAGCATCATCGTGCTCACCAATCTGGCGCAAGGCGATCCGGTACGCATCGCACGACGCGTCGCTGCCGTACTCAGCGACAGACTCCCCCTGCCGATACGAACGCCGATTGCCGACTCGGAGCCCGCGCGGCGCGTGGAGTTGGAGCGACTGCTGCGGGTCGGACGTGCGGAAGGATTGACGGCAGCGGATCTGCCGCATGTACGCGGCGGCTTTGCGCCGGATGTCGCAGCGCAGTACCGCAGCACTCTTGCGGAACTGGGCGACCTGAAGAGCCTGGCTCTCGTTGCGCGCCGGACTCTGGGGGACGATGAATACTCGGAATATCTCGCCGCCTTTGCCAAGGGTCAGCGCGTTGTGGCGTACACCGTGGATCCGCAGGGCCGTGCTTCAGATCTCGACATCAGCGAACCCGACTGACTCGGAATCATTTGCGTCCGACAATACCTTGGAGTCAAGTTTGTGAACAAGAACGTTGTTGTGGTTGGCGCTGGAATCAACGGGTTGATCGCAGCCCATTATCTGCGTCGCGCCGGTCTTGGCGTGACACTCATCGAGCGCGCGGCGCAGGTGGGCGGAGCCTGCATTTCAGAGGTGGCAACGGTGGAGGGGCATTCCCACAAATATGCCCTCGGTGCCTCTGTACTGGGTCTGATGCAGGATTTTATTTTCCAGGAAACGGGCCTGGCGGATCGCCTGCAGACCTATGTCCCGGAGCAGGCAAAGCGGGTGCATTTTCCTGATGCGAGCACCAGCGCCTGGATTTATCGTGATCCCGCTCAGTTGCAGCGGGAACTGGCGGATAAATGGGGCGAACGTGGGGATGCCGAGGGCTTTCGTGCCGATGAGGCGAAAGTGGTCGACTACCTGCAAGAGGGTTACCGAGCGGCGGTTCCGCCAAGCCTTGACGAAGCAAAACTGCGCCTGGGCGACGCCTTGACCAGGCTGTGGATCACCGGCAGCGCTGCAGACCTGCTTGATCATTACTTCACGGCAGAGCGCAGCAAAATCTACATGGCCATGACGGTGACCGAAAGCGGACCGGTCAGCCTGCAGGAACCGTATTCCGCGTTCACCATGCCGCTGATGGATTCGGGTTCGATTTTCGGCGGTTACTATGGCTTCGTTAAGGAAGGCATCTGGAGAATCACGGAAGAACTGGCACAGATCAACCGTGAGCGGGGTGTGGATGTTCGCCTTGGCTGCAAGGTTGAGGGCGTGGACCCCGGGCGCGGGACATTGCACTATCAACAGGCGGGACAGGGCCACGCGGTTGCCTTCGACCACCTGGTGTTTGCCACGGATCCTCTGTCCGCGGCAAGGCTCACGGGCGACAGCGGGATGGTGCACAAGGTCGAAGGAAAACGCACGCTGGGCACCAGTGGCAAGCTGAATCTGTTTTTCCGTAAGCCGGTTCGCTGGAAAGAAGCCTCCGACCATCCTGCCGGTGACACGGTGTTCCGTTTCATATTCTCAGTGGAATCCATCGCCGACTTTGAACGTTCAACCCTGCGAGTGACATCCGGGGAAACCGATTATTCTCCAGGCTTCATCCAGATCTATTGTGAAGGCGCCTCGATGCGCCAGATGGGGATGGTTGAGCCCTTTGACCGGCTGGCCGTGTTCTTCAAGAACATGGCGTTGAACCAGCGCGGCGAAGCGCTGCCGGAAGTTGAGGCCGCCGTGAAGGCCAAGGTGATGTCGCTCATCGCCAATCCGCAGGACTGTGCCTGGGCCCGTTTGCTGGCTCCGAGGGACTTACAGCAGTTGTTTCTCTTTCCCGGCGGCAATATTGACCACACGGTGCTGACCGGCGGGCAGACATTCTTCGAGCGCCAGTTCTCAGCGGACCCTGCGCAGCAGTTTTACCAGTTTGGTTCGTGGTCAAACGTTTCGTACTGTGGAGCAGCGGCCTATCCCTGCGGATCGATCGCGGGGACCCCGGGATACATGTGCGCCCAGCAATTGATCCGCCACATGGCCTGAAACGATTCCCGGTCGATCCAACAAGAAATGATGAATCGCACTATAGAATTTCTCCCAGGACGGCGCCCACCTGATAAGTAGCACCGGCCGGCTGGAGAATCTTTAGAGTGCCGGAAACCGGCGCCGCGATCTCTTCGATCGCCTTGTCGCTTTCCAATGCATACAAGGGTTGCCCCTGAATCACCGCTGCGCCGTCGGTGACCAGCCATTGCGACAACAATCCCTCGTTCATCGCAAATCCCAATTTCGGCAACAGGATCTCGGCACTCATGCGAGTGTGCGCCGCACTGCCGCCTCGATATCGGCATGGCTGTACAAGAACGCCGTCTCCAACTGCTTGGCGAACGGCACTGGACAGTCCTGGCTCGCAACCCGCTCAACGGGTGCCTTGAGTTCGCGGAACAACGACTCGTGAATACGCGCAGAAATTTCCGCGCCCACGCCGAAGGATCGAACCGCCTCGTGCACGACCACCGCCCGCCCGGTCTTCTTCACCGAGGTAAGAATTGTCTCCATGTCCAAAGGACTCACCGTGCGCAAATCGATGATCTCGCAGCTGACACCGGCCGCCTCCAGTTTTTTGGCCACCACGGGGATGTCGAGCATCGAGCGGCTATAGCCAATCAACGTCACATCAGAGCCGGCCTGGACGCGGCGGGCTTTCCCCAACGGGATGGAAACGCCCCGTTTCGGCGCCTCTCCAGGATTCCAGTAACTCGGAAAATGCTCGATGAACAGCACCGGATCCTCATCATCGATCGACGCGCGCAACAAACCGTAAGCATCCGCCGGGTTCGAGGGCATCACCACTTTGATGCCCGGCGTGTGGCAGAACCAAGCCTCCAGAAAATCCGAGTGCTGACCGGCGGTTTGAAAGCCACTGCCGGTCATGGTCCGGATCACCATCGGCACATGCGTCTGCCCACCCGACATGAATCGCAGCTTGGCGGCATGGTTGGTGATCTGATCCATGCACACCGCCACGAAGTTCATCAACATGATCTCGATCACGGGGCGCAAACCCGCGACCGCCGCTCCCACTGCGGCACCGGTGAACCCCATCTCCGATATCGGCGTCGATCGCACCCGCGCGCCATACTTGGTCGACAAGCCGGCCGTCACTTTCATGACGCCACCTCCTTCGCCATCGGCCAATTCTTCCCCGAACAGCACTACGTTGGTGTCGGCTGCCATGGCATCGTCCAGCGCCCAATTCAGCGCCTGTATGGTGTTGATCTGCTCACTCATGGTGTTTACTCATGCTGCCGCGTCCGCGAATACGTCCCGCTTGATTTCAGATGCGTCGGTCAGGGGACTGTCGAACGCAAACTTGACGGCGGCTTCAAGGGCCGCGGCCTCCTCGGCTTCCACAGCATCCAATTGAGCAGCGCTGGCGTGTCCCTGCGAAGATAGCCACTCTCGGTACTTCGGATAGGGATCCGCCGACACCGCCGCGGCGTACTCGGCTTTGGGAATGTACTCACCCGGATCACCGATCAAGTGTCCGTTGAACCGAAAGGTCATCGCTTCAATCAGCGTGGGACCTCCGCCACTGCGAGCGCGCCCGATAGCGACCTTCGCCGCATGGTACACAGCGACCGGGTCATTGCCGTCGACATGAATTCCCGGGATGTTGTAGCTGCGCGCACGATCCGATATCCGCTCGATCGACGTACCTTTCGCAAGCGAGGTGTGTTCTGCATAGCGATTGTTCTGGCACACGAAAATAACCGGCAACTTCCACACGGACGCCAGGTTCAACGACTCGTGGAACGCTCCGATGTTGGACGCCCCGTCCCCAAAATTCGTCATGGTCACCCGCGACTCACCCCGCAATTGCGCGGCCAATGCAAGTCCACAACCGATCGGCATGCCGGCACCCACGACACCCGTCGTGACCATGCATCCACTCTCGGGGTGGGTCACGTGCATCGGACCTCCTTTACCCTTGCAGGCACCGGTGCTGCGACCGGCCAGCTCCGCCCAAATCAATTTGGCCGGAACGCCCTTGGCAAGCATGTCGTGGATGCCACGATAGATCGTGACCAAATAGTCTGCATGCGTCAGCAGCACACTGATCGCGGCCGGTATGCATTCCTGACCGCGCGCCGAATAGTACGGCATCTGCAATTTCCCGGCCTTCATCATCGCGATGATCCGGTCATCATTGAGCTTGATTTGCACCATCTTGCGGTAGATGGACAACAAGGTGGCGCTATCCGGCGGATCGACGTACATACAATTTCTCTACGTGTTTTGGTAAATCGCGCGCGCCATCCTAACGCGGCGCCATGCGGATCGCACCATCGAGACGAATCGTTTCGCCATTGAGCATCGGATTCTCGATGATATGCGCTGCCAGCATTGCAAATTCCTCCGGCCGTCCGAGCCGCGCGGGGTGCGGCACAGACTTGGCGAGCGCCTCACGAACCTCTGCGCCAACCCGCGCGAGTATCGGCGTATCGAAGACTCCCGGCGCAATGGTGCACACCCGGATCTTGCGGCTGGCCAGATCCCGGGCGGCGACCAGGGTCATCCCTACGATGCCTGCCTTGGCGGACGCATAGGGAATTTGTCCGATCTGCCCTTCCCATGCCGCCACCGACGACGTCAGTACAATGACCCCGCGCTCCTGCTCGATTTCCTCGCCCTTGGCCATGGCCGCCGCCGCGAGGCGCAATACGTTGAAGCTGCCGATCAGGTTGACCCGCACCACCGACTCATATTGCTCAAGTGACCCAGGCTCGCCGTTCTTATCGACAACCCGCACCGGCCCACCGCGGCCGGCACAATGCACAGTAGCCCGCAACGGAGCCCATTCCTGCGCCACTGAAATCACCCGCAGCATGTCCGCCTCCGAGGTGACATCCGCCGCAACGAAACGGCAGGCGGTGCCCATCTGTTCCGCCGTCTGCGCTGCGTTCGAGTCCTTCAGGTCCGCAATCACGACCCTGGCGCCCAGCGCCAGCAACTTCGCGACCGTCGCTTTTCCGAGTCCCGATCCCCCGCCGGTCACGACTGCCGATATTCCATTTATCTGCATAGGAAAATCCCCGTCAGAGGCACTCGATGATGGTTGCATTGGCAAGACCACCGGCCTCGCACATGGTTTGCAGTCCGAATCTGCCGCCCGATTGTTCAAGGCCGTTCAACATCGTCGCCATCAGACGCGCGCCGGACGCGCCCAGTGGATGACCCAGAGCGATCGCTCCACCGCGAGGATTGAGTCGACCGGGGTCAGCCTGGAACTCCTTGAGCCATGCCAGCGGAACGGGCGCAAATGCCTCGTTGACCTCAAAATGATCGATCTGATCGATCGTCATTTCCGCCTTTCGCAATACCCGTCGGGTGGCCGGAATGGGGGCGCTCAGCATCAGCAATGGATCGTCACCGATCACATCGAAGGCAACGAAGCGTGCCCGGGCTCGAAGTCCCAGCCGGATCGCCATGGACTGCGTCATCAGCAACGCCACCGCGGCTCCATCGGCGATCTGCGAGGAGTTGCCTGCGGTCATTTTCCAGTTTATCTCTGGAAACCTAGTCGATAGATTGGATTCGGCGAAAGATGGCGCAAGCTTGGCCAAGCCGTCGATGCTTGTGCCCGGACGAATCGTTTCATCTCTTGATAACGCGCCTGCGGGGGTTTCTATGGACACGATCTCCTGATCAAAGCCCCCTGAAGCTGCGCATTTGGCGGCCAATGCATGCGATCGCATCGAATACTCGTCCACCTCGAAGCGGCTGATTCCCCAGCGCGCTGCGATCAATTCAGCGGACACTCCCTGCCCAACCATCCCTTGCGGAAATCGCTTCGCAAACAATTCGCCATGCGGCTCTTTTCCCATGCGCGCGCTGCCCATCGGCACGCGGCTCATCGATTCGACCCCGCCGGCAATGACGATATCGTAGGCACCGGCGGCGATACCCTGCGCCCCAAAGTGAACGGCCTGCTGGCTCGAACCGCATCGGCGTTCAACGGTGGTCGAGGGCACATGGACGGGAAACCCGGCGGCCAGCCACGCCGTACGGCCCACCGGAACCGCCTGCTCACCCGCCTGGCTCACGCAACCGATGATGACATCGTCAACCGAGCCGGGATCCAGATTGTTTCGGGCGACCAGCGCAGCAATCGTCTGGGACAGCAGGTCGACCGGGTGAACGGCGGACAAGGCGCCGCCGACTTTGCCGCGCCCGATCGGCGAGCGCACGATATCGACGATCACCGGGTCTCTATGCATCGCCTGTCCTCGCCTTCACTACAGCGACCGCGCAATCAGCAGCTTCATGATTTCATTGCTCCCGCCATAGATACGGTAGCCGCGCGCGTCCTTGTACATTTCGGCGATCGGATACTCGAGCATGTAGCCGTAGCCGCCAAACAATTGCAGACATTCGTCGATGATTCGCGCCTGAGCCTCGGTGACCCAATATTTGGCCATCGAAGCAGTCGAGGCATCCAGCGTCCCCGCAAGCAACCTCTCGGTGCAATGATGCAAGAACACTTCTGCAATCGTCGCCTGCGTCTTGCATTCGGCCAGCTTGAACTGCGTGTTTTGATAATCCATGACAGCCTTGCCGAAAGCCTTGCGTTCGCGCACGTAATCAATGGTGGCGCGCAGAGCCGCCTTGATCATGCCCAACGCCTGCCAGGCAATCACCAGGCGCTCCTGTGGCAGCTTTTCCATGAGCATGGCAAAGCCGCGCCCCTCCACTCCACCGAGAAGATTTTCGGCTGGCACGCGCATGTCATTGAAGAACAGTTCTGCGGTGTCACGCCCCTCCTGACCCAACTTCTGCAGAAGCGGTCCGCGCGTGAAGCCGCTGACGCTCTCGGTCTCGACGACAAAGAGTGAAATGCCCTTGGCGCCGGCGCTCGCGTCAGTCTTGGCGGCAACGATGATGAGCGAGGCATGGTGCCCGTTGGAGATGAAGGTCTTCTGGCCATTGATCAAGTAGTGTTCACCGTCGCGCCTCGCACTGGTCTTCATTCCCTGCAAGTCCGACCCTGCCGCCGGCTCGGTCATGGCGATCGCCAGGAGAGAGTTGCCGGACACCACGTCAGGCAGCCAGCGACGCTTTTGCGCATCACTTGCATAGGAGATCAGATACGGCGCCACCACCGCATTGTGCAGTGGGATGGCAAAGTTCAGCGCATGCTTTATGCCCAGTCGCTCCATGAGCACGGCGTCGTAGCGGAAATCCACGCCCGCTCCACCGTAAACTTCCGGTACCGATAGACCCAGCAAGCCGGCCTTTCCAGCCCTGCGCCACATCTCCTGGGACACGAAACCGTCAGTTCGCCAGCGCGCCGTTTCCGCCGGTCCCGCATGAGCGTCCAGGAACGCATCGACGGAGTCTTCAAACATCCGCATCTCATCGGAATCGAGGTACGGCGGCCGCGGCGGATTTGCGGGCGTCATTGCGCCGTATATCCCCCATCGGCCACCAGCGCATGCCCGGTCACAAAACTGGACTTGTCTGAACACAACCAGATCGCACACTCGGCGATTTCCGCAGGCTCGGCCACGCCTCTGAGCGGGGCATAGTTGGACAGCGCCTCGCGAATGGCATCGCTCATGGCCATCGCGGCATCGACCATCGGGCTGCGGGTCACACCCGGGCATAGGGCATTGACCCGGATATTGGACCTGGCATATTGGAGCGCCGCCGCCTTGGTAAGGCCAATGGTGGCGTGCTTGCTGGAGGTGTAACCCTGCAGGATCGGCTCACGCTGGCTGATGACTCCCATGATGGACGACATGTTCACGATGGAGCCCTTGCCGCGGGCGAGCATATGCGGAATCTCGAATTTCATGCACAGCATCTGGCTGACCAGATTCACATCCAGGATCTTGCGGAACACCGCTTCGTCCCACAGCGAATCTTCAGGATGCGTGATGCCGGCATTGTTGAACGCGCAGTCCAGTCCGCCGAAAGTCTGCACGGTCGTCTGCACCATTCGCTCGACCTCGTCGGACACGGACACATCGGCCACCGCCAGCGTCGCCTGGCCGCCGGCGCGCCGGATGGCCTCGACGGTTTGCATCGCCGGCTCTTCGCGCAGATCGCACACCGTGACGCTGGCTCCCTCCGCGGCAAACCCCAGCGCCGCGGCGCGTCCGATCGCTCCGCCGGCACCGGTTACGATCACGACCTTGCCCGTGAACAATGCACTCATCGTCCGATCCTCACGCGTTGCGTTGCGGGAAATAACGGTAGCTCGGGTCCTGCGGGTCGTGCGACCCGCGTGTCTTCAACAGCGCGATGAGGCCGGAATTCCAATCACCCGTGGCCGGTTGGTTCTGATTCCAATCCAGCACGAACAGACGGTCAGCGATGCGCCACTGTCCTTCGCGTCGCTCGAACTTGTCCAGGTAGCGTCCGCCGACGATGAGTTCCATCGGCCCTTTTTGCGGATCATCCATCAAGTGATACGCCATGACGTAGGTTTCCACGGCGGCCTTGGCACCCTCTAATTCGATCAAGACATTGCTGATCTGGTGAATCGTCACCTTCATGCCCGACAGCAACGGCACGATGAAATCGGCGAACCCCCAGGCGTTGCCCTGATACAGGCCGTGGTCTTCGTACGCATCGGGCCAATACACCGACTTGAGCAATGCCGCATCGCACCGGTCGATGGCGCGGCAGTAGGTGGCAAGCTGCTTTTGAATCTGCAGATGATCCCAAACGGTTTGTATGTCAACGCTGTCCATGAGTATTCCTGATGACTCAGATCCCGCCCGACTTGCCGCCCGTGTCGATCAGGAACTTGCGCAGCACCCGGTGAAAATTGGTGATCGCGCGTTCCTGCACCGGATTCGTGCGCCCCCCTGCAAAGCCGCGCGACTTCAAGCCTCTCTGCACGGCGCCCAGATTGGCAAAGTCCTGCCGGAATATCAGCGGCCAGTCGCCATCGCGCCAGTTCTCGTGGAACTCGCGCTTCAATGGCGGCGCCAGACCCGGCCCGTAGCGCTGCAAGGACCACACGTCAAAGATGCAGCTCTCCGGGTCCTTGCCATTGGGCCGCACCCGATACCACAGCACACCATCGACGAACCCATGCAGATAGATGGTGTTGGGAAACACATGCCAGTCCAGTTTGGAGCGGTCGATGTATTCCGGCGTAAGTCCCTGGGGCCATCCTGACCCATCAGCCTCCGCTGCCTCGATCTGGAACTGCACCCACTTGGTGAGCACCTCCACCGGGGAGGCCGTGGCGGACACCTCCTCGCGCAATCGCTGGGTCGCGTGATAGTTGCGCTCAGTCACCATCGCTTTCAAATCGCGGTTGAAGGTCTCGACGAAATTGAGCACGAGGTTGCGAAAGTCCGGCTCATCCTTCGGTGCCAGCCGCGGTGAGCGCGACAGCGGCAGCGCACCGCTGGCGGGATACCACATGGCGCCGTGCCGGCCGAACCCGTCGCTGTTGGAATAGTCGTTGGTGAACGGCAGCAACTGATGGTGGGTCTGCTGGACGTGATAGAACTCGTTGAAGAACTCCAGGACGGTCTTCCAGTTCGCCGGCATGATTGCGGTCTTGTACCAACGGAAGCGCAGTTTGTCGAACTCGAAGCGCGAGCAGTACTCATCGATGGGCTCGAGGAAACGCTGCAGGGGTTCGCAATTCTTATCCATGTTGATGAACACGAATCCGCCCCAGAAACCGACCTGCACTTCCTTGAGCCGGATATCCTCGGCGCGAAGACAATCGCCCCAGTCTTCGCGGTCGACGACCAGCGTGTTGTTACCCTCCAGATCGAAGCGCCAGCCGTGAAAGCGGCACACGAACTGTGTCGTATGCCCGCATCCTTCGGTGAGCTGGCGGCCCCGGTGCGGGCAGGAGTTGTGGTAGGCCTTGACGGCCGTCGGGCTCGTGCGCACGACGATGATCGAATCGTCGAGAATGTCGTAGGTGACGTATTCACCTACCTTGGGAATTTCCTCCAGCCGGCAGGCGATCTGCCAGGCGAATGGCCAAAGCCGCTCCGCTTCGAGCTTGGCGAATTCGGAACTGTAGAACACCTCTTTGGGCACGAAGTCATCGCGCACCTCGTCTGGAGAAAATGATTTCATGAAAGATTGCCTTCCGAAATGCCCCTGCTGGAATCCCTGTTGTCGCAAGGCGCCGTACCGCAGGTCCGTTCTGTGCCGGTTCGCCCTCGTGAAGGTTAGGTTGAGCCCCTGCAGGCGTCTTGATTCGGTGCGACAAAAGAGGCACCCCAGACGAAGGCCACTGCGGATCGCTCAATCCAGGCGAAAGGCCTTGGCCGTTTCGCGCAGGACATCCTTGCGGACCTTGCCGGACACGGTCTTCGGCAACTCCGCCACCCGCTGGACATGGGCTGGTGTCTTTTGACGCGCGAGGCCCGCCGCAGTGATGATGGCCGCCGCCTCGGCCAGATCGGGCGCATCGCCCTCGCGCGGCACGATGAACGCGCAGATCGCCTCGCCGGTTTTCTGACTGGGCATGGACACGACGGCCACTTCGCTGACTCGTCCGGAGCGATACAGCACATCCTCGATTTCCTTGGCGCTGATGTTCTCGCCGGCGCGAATGATCAGATCTTTCTTGCGGCCGGTGCAGACGAGATGGCCGTCCTCCAGCAGGCGACCGATATCGCCCATGCGGAAGAATCCCTCTTCATCGTAGGCACCCTGGTTGTCCTCATCGCGCGCATAGCCCAGCGCCATGCTCGGTTCCCGCGCCAGGATCTCTCCTTCCTCACCCGGCGCCAACAACGCTCCGGTCTGCAGATCGGCGATCTTGATCTGCGAGCGATTCAAGCGCCCATCGGTCTCGGCGGCAAACCGAAGGCCGGCGCGCGAGGACGGCGGACCGGTCAGCGTCGGCACCTCGGTGGCGCCGAACGTCCGCCAGGGGATGCAGTGGGGAAACACCTCGGCGGCCTCATAAATAAGGCTGGGCGGCACCGACGCACCACCGCACATGAAGGACTTCAAGTGCGGCAGCGATGCCGAGCGCCGCTTGGCCACGCTCACCAGTCCCTGCAAAAACGGCGTGGCGCCCACGGAAAAAGCGCAGCGATGGGCCAGCATGAGATCGAAGGCAACTTCCGGGTCCCAGGTATCCAGCATCACGGCCGGCATGTCGGCGCACCACGGCACGTTCAAGGCCCACAGATACCCGCTGATGTGCGTGATCGGGGAAGGACAAAAGACGACGTCCTCGGCCGTCAACCCCATGGCCGGCTGCATCTTGCGCGCATCGGCATGAAACGTGTTGTGGGAGTGGAGCACGCCCTTGGGCCGGCCGGTGGTGCCGGAGGTGTACATCAGCAGCTTGACGGCGTCCGGATCCACCGCCCGCAGCTCCCGCAGCGGCGCGGCCGCCTGCAGCACCGCATCCAATTCGACGAAACCGGCGCCTGCGGCACGCACCAGAACGACGGTCGGCGGCCTGTCCAGGGAGGGCGTAATCCGCTGTAGCATCTGTGCGTAATCGAAGTTGCGGAACACGCCCGGGATAAACAGCAGCCGGGTGTGCGACTCGTTGAGCATGTAGGTGACTTCGGCGTCGCGATTCATGGGCACGATCGGGTTGGTTACGACGCCCGTCATCGCTGCCGCCAGATCGATGACGCTCGCTTCCCACCAATTCGGCAGCTGGAACGACACGACATCGCCGGCGCGCAAACCCATCGCCAGAAAGTATCCCGCCAATCGCAGTGCGCAGTCGTACAGCTCCCCGCAGCTCAAGCTTCGCCCGCCGTCGATCAACAGCACTCGTCCGGCATGCGCCTGGGTGCGCTGCTGAGCGAATTGAGCCACAGTGAGATTGGGCCAGTCGCCGCCTGCGACCGCCTGTGCCGCCAGATCCGGATTCCAGCGGATGTTCCAACCACCCACATCCCGCCGTGATTCGATGGCGGTCACCGCAGCGTTCGCGCCTCCGACGTAAGCTCCGGCGCCTCGCGGATCTCGCGCGGTGAACTGTCGAACCAGCGCTTGCAGCTGCGCGTCAGCACCGAAGACTCGCTGTAGCCCAGCAGGGCTGCCACACGCGTCAGGGGAATGTCGCCTTCGCTGAGATAGCGCGCGGCCGCATCACGGCGCACGTTGTCCTTGATCTCCTCGAAACTCGTGCCTTCCTCGCGCAGGCGCCGCTGCAGGGTGCGCGGATGCATGCTGAGCCGCGCGGCGATTTCAGCATGGCTGCACAGACCCAGCACCAGCAGCCGCGCGGCGATGGCATGCACGCGCGTGACCAAGTGCTGCGAAGCGGATGGAAACTGCGCATCGATGTAGCTGGAAGCCATTTCGTACAGCTGCGGATTGCGGTCGGAAATCTCCTGCGCAAGATCGCTGCTGTTGAAGAACACCGCATTGAAGGGTTTGTCGAAATGCACCGGGCCGTCGAAAAACTGCTGGTAGCTGGCAATGGGCAGCAGCTGCTTGTGTGTGAACCACACCTCGCGCGCGCCGAAGCGACCGCCGGACAGAGTTAGCACGGCGTTGTGCGTCAAGCCCAGCGCGTTTTCGACCGCCTGTCGCTGATGCGGCACGCGGTCCAACAGAATCTCGAAGCGCATGAAATGCCGCTCTTTTGATCGGCAGGCCTCGATCTGAATCTGCACCACGGGGCTATAGACCTGCAGATGGCCGGCGCAATAGCGGTAAGCCTCGCCCACCGTGGAGGAGTTGCGCATGGCGACCTCCAGGGGTCCCAGCACCACGATGCCGCCCTGCCGTGAGGCCAGCCGCAGCCCGAAATCAGGGCAATTGAGTTCGGCCGCCGTGCGTTCGAGCAGGTGGATCATTGAACGATAGGATAGGACGGAATTAGACTTTGACAGCGCGCTGGGGTCGATGCGCGCCAGGCGCAGCATCTCATCGGAATCACCGCCCAACGCGGCCACCGCCTCCGAGTACAACCGCAACGCCTCGGAGCGGACGACGCCGTCCGAAGGTCCCTGTCGCCTTCGAGCTTTGGCTTTCATACTCTCCCGCCAGATCGAGCGATCGATGTCGCCTGGAGTCCGGACAATATGCGACAGATGATTGATTTGCAAGCGAACCGCCTCCTCCCATTGAAACCCGCCTAGTGGCGGGCGCCACGGAACAATGCCGGCGCGATCGCGTCTCGGCGCTGATCGGGCAAGCCACCCAGCACATCGCTGCAGCGCGAGCGCTTCAGATGGCGGTGACAGTGGTGCTCCCAAGTAAAACCAATGCCGCCATGCAGTTGAATGGCTTCTTCACTGACCTCGCGGTAGACCGATCCGCCGTAGAGCCGGCAGGCCGATGCCGCCGAGCGCCAGTCACCCTCCTGTTCCGTGAACTGCCTGCCGGCGGCGACCGTCAGGGCACGCGCACCCGCCAGCGATGCCGCAAGATCGGCGCAGCGATGTTTGATGGCCTGGAAGGATGCAATCGGGCGATTGAACTGCTGGCGCGTCTGAAGATACTGAAGCGTCGCGGCAAACACCGCCTCCGCGCCACCCAGCGCATCGCAGGCCATCGCAAGGTCACGATGCGCGGCCATAGCGGAAGCCGCGGCGAGTGCCGCAGATCCCGCCGCGAACGTCAACGTGTCCTGAACATCCACGCCATTGAAGTGGACATCCGCCACCACCCGGGATTCATCCCAGGCGGCCCGGCACACGATTGCGATGGCCGCATGCGGCATCGGGACGCCGATGATCTGCGGGCCCTCGTGATCGACGCGCAGCACCAGGTGCGTCGCACGATCGGCGTCGAACACATTGAAGACGATCCCCTGCAGCAGCCCTCCATGCACCTGCACCGAGGCACCTGCGGCTGTCAGGTCGGCAAGGATGACCTCCCCCCGCATCGCACGGTGCAGGAGGCCGTCCGCTGCCGTTCGCTCCTCCACCACTCCTGCCAGCGAGTGCAGGCAGACTGAGGATGCGATGAAGGCATGCGGTGCCAATACGCGGCCCAGCTCTTCGTACAGCACCGCCAGAGCGCTGAAGGGCTGATCCAGGCCGCCCCGCACCTGCGTAACGCCGATGCCCAGCCATCCGAGCGAGGCGATGGTCTGCCAAAGTTCCCCGGCGGAAGTTGCGCGCTCACGGCTGTCGGTGAGCAGTCGCCGCGCGGAATCGCGCAATTCCCCCAGATCCAGCAACTCCTCCGGCGGCCTGCTCATGCAGGCGGTGCCTTGTCGCGCGGCATGCCCAGCACGCGCTCGGCCACGATGTTGCGTTGAATTTCATTCGAACCGCCGGCGATGCTCCATTGGTACGAGTTCATGAAATCAAATGCCCAGTTGCCGGTCTCATATCCTCCGCCCACCGTGAACGCATCCCTCAGATGTGCGCCGGCCGATGCGCGTTCACCCAACCGCGCAAACTCACGCAGAACGCTTGCGTAGTGCAGTTTCACGAAGGAGGCCATGGCGCCGATATCCGCACCCGCCCGCGCGGCCGCCATCATCTCGCTCACCAATGCGCGCAAGACATCGATGCGGATGAAAACGTCCACCGCCTCGCGGCGGCGTTGATCATCGGCAACCTGGCCATCGCGCTGGCCGATGGCATCGAGCAGCCGCCAGCGTGCGTGATACAGCCGTTCGGACAGCTCCAGGATGGTCAGCCCACGCTCCGAGTTCAGCGTGGTCTGCGCGATGCGCCATCCCTGGTTTTCCTCACCCAGCCGGTTGGCAACAGGAATTTTCACGTCTTCGAGAAACACTTCGGCGAATTCCTCATCGCCCGTCATCTGTCGGATCGGGCGGCGGACGACGCCCGCTGAGCGCGTGTCCATCAGCAGATACGTGATGCCCGCCTGTTTGGGTCCGCTGCTGTCTGTGCGCACCAGCAACAGGCAGTAGTCCGCGTGCTGAGCCAGCGTCGACCAGATCTTCTGGCCGTTGACGATGTAATGATCGCCGATGCGTTGAGCGCGAGTCTTCAATGAGGCCAGGTCCGATCCGGCATTGGGCTCGGAAAATCCCTGGCACCAGACCTCACCCTCCAGGATGGCCGGCAGGTGCCGAGCCTGCTGCTCCGGCGTACCCCACTCCATCAATGTCAACGCCGCGTGAAACAGGGAAATGAAATACAGCGTCAGCCGCGGCGCGTCGGCGCGCGCCAGTTCCTCGGCGATGATGATCTGCTCATCGAGCGGCCGCCCGCCGCCCGGCCAGCGGCGATCCCAATGCGCTGTTGCGTAGCCCGAGGACACCAGAGTGCGCATCCACTGCCTTTGGAAAGCAAGAAATTCCTCGGCGGATGGGCCGGTCATCCGCTGCCTCCAACCGGCCGGCACGTTCGCAGACAGCCACGCACGCACTTCCTGGCGAAGCGGATGCTGGCCGGCGCTGGAGGTCACGCTAGATCAGAACTTGTAGCTGGCCTGGAGGAAATACACACGCCGGTCGCCGGGAACGGCATCCGTCGACGACAGCGTCGAGCCATTGGGAACGCCGCCCACGAAGTACACCTTATCGAAGGCGTTCTTGATGTTGGCGGACACCGTCCACCGGGTGCCCAGGATTTCTTCCAGACCGACGCGAAAATTAGCTAACGTATAGCCGGGAAGATCCGTGCCGGGCACGGTCGAATCATTCTGCGATCCGAAGTACGTCATCCCCTGACGAAAAGCCTCGCCGCGAAAGGTGAGCGTCGCAAAATCATTCGGCAGATGCGCGGAGGTCTGAATGAACACCGATCCGGAAAACTTCGGCGTATCGGCGAAGGGGCCGTAGACCTGGGTCTGACCGAAGACGGTGGCGCTGTTCTTGGTAAACTTGGCATTCGTATACGCCACGCTCACGCCCATATCCAGCCAGGTCACCGGCGTAATCTGGCCCTCGAACTCCACGCCTCGCACCTTGGCCTGGGGAATGTTGACGGTGAGACTGGCAATGCCCTGCGGCGTCGGGACATAGATGCTGCGCTGTACGTCATCGATCTTGCCGTCATACACAGCCAGGTTCAGGCGCGCCGGAACCGATCCAAGCAGCCCTTGGAACTTCGCGCCCAACTCGACGTCCGTGGCCACTTCCGGGCTGAATGCATTGCCACCCACAGCCGCCGTGCCAGGGACCTGAGGTGCGAAGGGATTGAAGCCTCCACTGCGAAAACTGCGGCGGGTGACGGCATAGAGCAGCAGACTAGGGTTCACCTGGTCCTGAATGCCGAACTGCCAACTGACTTTGTTGAACTTGTCGCTCTTCTCGTTCGGCAGTCCGGGCAGATTGTAGAAGCGCGACGTGGGCAGAATGAACTGCGTCAACTTGTCCGTGGTGTAGCGGCCACCGGCAGTGACACTCAATCCCTCGACGCCCGTGGCGGAGCTCAGATCGTAGTTCAGATGCAAATAACCGGCCGTGGTCTTGTTTTGGATTTCCGAGGCGAACCGCGCCTGGGTGGCCGGGATGATTGGATTCACTTCGAAAAAGTACACATCCGTGATGTCGCCATTGACTGCCTTGGAGTAGTAAAGGCCGCCGATGTAACTCAGGCGTTCCTGCAGCGCCTTGCCCGACAGCTGCAATTCCTCGGACACTTGATGGGAGCTTTTTGTGAACGCATCCGGA
Organism: Pseudomonadota bacterium; assembly: GCA_025357635.1. Classification (GTDB taxonomy): domain Bacteria; phylum Pseudomonadota; class Gammaproteobacteria; order Steroidobacterales; family Steroidobacteraceae; genus TMP-86. The sequence goes on along the minus strand of JANXOV010000018.1, from coordinate 6,145 downwards.
TTCATGCCCTCGATCGTGTAAGGCGTGCCGTCAAGATCAGTGGAATCGTAGGAGGTCGCGCGGGTGTAGCCCAGCACATTTTTGATTTGCAGGCTGCCGACATCCAGCGTCGTGACATTGGACACGATCAGATTCTTGGATTGATGCCGGCCCACATCATTCAGATTCACGACATACGGGCCATTCGCCCGCTGCTGAGCCGCGTAGTCGACCAAGCCGCCGGCAGTCACCCCGGGATGCGCCGCGAGATAAGCATTCCAGGCGCCGGGGAATCCGACTGCCAGATCGAGAATCGGGCTGTAGAGCACCGATGCTGTCGTGAACTGGGGGTAGCCATTGTTGGTGGCGCCCGGCGCATAGGCGTTATACACCGACATGGGTACGTTCGATCCTCCGGAATAGGAGAAATCCGCCACCGTCGTATTGGTGAGCGTATCCGTGGGCCGTATCAGCAATGATACGCGCGCCGAATTCTTATCGACATCGCCCAGCCGGGAATTGTCATAAAGATTCTTCACGAAACCGCGGCGCGACTGGATGTCGGCGGCCACACGCAGCAGCACGCGGTCAGCAACCATTGGCAGGTTCAGGGCGCCCTGCACCCAGCGAAAGTTGTAATTGCCGCCGCTCATATTGAAGAACCCGCCGAACTCATTCGTGGGCTTGGCGGAGGTCAACAGCACCGCGCCACCGGTGGCGTTGCGGCCAAACAACGTGCCCTGCGGCCCCTTCAATACCTGAATGGACTCCAGATCATAAAACGACGACGCACTGGCGCTGGTGACCTGCACCTCGTTGAAATACGGCAGCACAGCCGGCTGCGACCCCGTGAACGCGTCCACGGTCTGGCCGCGAATCGCGTAGTTCAACTGGTTGGAATTGGTCGTGGCCCGCACCACCAGCCCCGGCACACTGGCAGGCAGATCGCTCTCGGTGATCACGGCCTGGCGCTGCAAGGCGTCGGCGCTGAGGGCGGTGACCGACACCGGCACGCGCGCCTGGCTTTCGCTGCGACGCTGGGCGGTGACCACAATTTCCTCCAGGGCACCGGAGGCTTCCGGTTTTGCCGGCGCCGGGCCCGCCATTGCCGCACCGGACAACAAAGCCAAGCTCACGGTGCTTGCCGCGAAGGCTTCACCCACCCACTGACGAATCGGTGTCATCGCATTCCCCTGCTGAACATAGAACGGCAGTGCTCTGTTGGCACCTGCACCGATCTTAGGGTGATCGCGAGTGATTCGTATTGAGTTCCGGCGACAATGTGCCAACAATTGACGACACAAAACCGCCCTCCCCGCATGCCACGCATCGGCCCGCGCTTGATTGCCGTGACCGGGATGACAGAATGGCGCGCCACAACGAGGGGAGATACGAATGGACTTTGCAACCTATACGACCATGCGATTTGAACGTCGCGGCCGCATTCTGCATGCTGACTTCAACCGACCCGATACCCTCAATGCCATCGACCAGGTCACGCACAAGGACCTGGCACGGTTCTTCTTCGATGTCGCAGCAGACCCGCTCACCGATGTCCTCGTGTTATCCGGCACCGGCAAGGCATTCAGCGCAGGCGGAGACCTGGACTACATTCAGCAGATGATCGACGAGCCCAAGACCTTCTTTGAGGACATCGGCGACATCAAGAAAATAGTGTTCTCAATATTGGATTGCCCGAAGCCCATCATCGCCAAGCTGCATGGCCACGCCATCGGACTCGGCGCGACCATCGCCCTGTTCTGCGACATCGTGATCGCCGCCCCCGGCATCAAGATCGGCGATCCGCATGTCCGGCTGGGCTTTACCGCGGGCGATGGCGGGGCCGTGATCTGGCCGCATCTGATCGGTCACGCCCGCGCCAAGGAATTCCTGATGACTGGGCGGCCCGTCACCTCCGAAGAGGCCGAACGCATGGGGTTGATCAACCGGGTGGTGCCGCGGGAAGAACTCGACAAGGCCGTGAACGACCTGGCCGAGGAGCTGAGCAACGGCCCGGCGCGCGCCATTCAATGGACTAAGGTGTCGATCAACATCGGCTTGAAGCAGCTCGCCCATGCCGTGATGGACGCCTCGGTTGCCTACGAGGCGCTATCCAACGTCACCAGTGATCACCGCGAGGCGGTGCGCGCCCTGCGTGAGAAGCGGCCCCCGGTCTTCACCGGCAATTGACCCGTCGCGTGATGTTCAGTATCTGTCGTGCCAAATCAAGACCATCCCGGTGAGCAGAACTACATTGTGAGCGCCCTTCCCGAACATCGCCCAGCAAGGAGCGACCGCAGCGTCGACCTCGTCATGAATATCAATGAAATCAGTTTCATGGATCCCAAGGTCCAGCTCTGCCCGTTCGAGGCGTACAAAGTCGTACGGGAGGCTGGCAAGGTTTTCGTGGATCCGGCAACGGGTTGGTATGTCATCACCGACTACGATTTGGTCCGCACGCTCACGGCCGACACCACCAATCTATCCAGTTTCACCGGCATTCTGATGTGCAAGCGCAAATCCGAAGTCCAGGACAAGCTGGACCGGATATACAGCGAAGAAGGCTACATGCCCATTCCGCTGCTGGTCGTCGCGGACCCGCCCGAGCACAAGTTTCACCGCTCCTTCGTCGAAAGAGCCTTCACCGCCGCGCGCGTTAAGAAATTGGAAGCCTATCTGGAAAACGTGGTCGATGAAATGATCGACAAGTGCATCGGCAAACCCGAGGTGGAGTTCCGCAGCGACTTCGCCGGCATCATCCCGCAGATCGTCATCGCCGATCTGTTGGGCATGCAGCGCCAGGATCTGCCCAAGCTCAAAGTCTGGACCGACGCGGTCATCGCCAATCAGGATCAATCCAACAGCGAGCAGCGGCAACTCGAACTGGCCCACACCATCTGCGAACTGCATCGCTACGCAGTTGCCAAAGTGGCCCAGTACCGTGAAAACCCGGCCGAATGCCTGCTGAGCGATTTCGCCAACACGCAGGTCGACGGACGCCATTTGACCAATCAGGAAGTGGCCGCCTTGTGCGAGCAGGTCATGGCCGGCGGCAATGACTCGAGCGCCAACGCCATCGCCAACGCCATCGTGCGGCTGATCGAGCAACCCGATTTGCAGGACCTGCTGCGCAACAATCCCGATTTGATTCCAAAATTCGTCGAAGAGAACCTCCGGCTCGATGCGCCCGTGCAGGGCCTGTTCCGCGAGCCCAAGCACGATATGGAAATCGCCGGCGTGAAGATACCCAAGGGTTCGGTGGTGGTCTTAAAATGGGGTGCAGCGAACCGTGACCCTGCGCAGTTCCCCTATCCAGACACCGTCGATCTGCAGAGGCAAAACGCGATACGGCACATGACTTTTGGCAACGGCGCGCATGTGTGCGTCGGCAATCAGCTGGCGCGGGGTGAAATACGTATCGCGATAGCAAAGCTTCTCAAGCGTATGAAGAACATCCGCTATTCACGCGGCGCGAACAGCGTCATACGCGATCCGCACTTTTTTGCGTGGGGGCCGCGCGAGGTGTATATCACTTTCGATCGCATCGATTCACCTGACGAGTGAACCGGCGTCGACGCCTTGCTTAGTACTCTTGTGAAGGCGGATAGACTGGACTGGCCAAACTTCCACCCGCTCACACCGTCAGTTGACGAATACGCTCATCCGCAACGCCGAAATGGCGGTAGCCGACACGATCGCAATCGGCACCAGCACCCACAGGACGTCGGTTAATTTACCGGACACGGATTTCTTCCGGCTGCCGCCCGGCGCCGCATCGAACTTGATGGTGCAAACAATCATCGTGGCGAAAACTACAAGAGCAATCCCTGCACAGGGCCACAGAAGAATGCGCATGCCGTTCACCGGGCGAATGCCCCCCAACGGGTTGCGAATGTGTGCGTTCCCTCGATCGCCATCATTCCAATCAGAATGAGCAGGCACAGCGGCGGGATCAGAATGGCAAACTTCAGCGCGAGCCGTTCCCACTTCATGTGCATGAAGATGGCGACGATGAATCCCGCCTTCACCAGCATGAAGATGATGATCAGCGTCCACCGCAGCATGCCCTGCAGCTGAAAGTAGTCGACCATGTAGGAAAACGAGCTGAAAACGAACAGCAGCGCCCAGATCCACATATAGGTGCTGACCGGATGCTGCTGATGCTCGTCTTGAACTGGGTCTGCATTGGCGTGGCCCGTCGGCTCATGCGGGGTATGCGAATCGGTGGCGTTACTCATAACTCCCCTTTACCACAAATAGAAGAATGCGAAGATAAACACCCAGACCAGATCGACGAAGTGCCAATACAGTCCGGTGACTTCGACGGTCTCGTAGGTGCCCTTGCGGTCATAGAAGCCCGTCCAGACCCGGCGCGCAACAACGCACAAATAGATCACGCCGGCTGACACATGCAGGCCGTGAAATCCCGTGATCATGAAAAACGCCGAACCGAATTGTGGAGCGCCCATCGGATTGCCCCAGGGCCGTACGCCTTCCTCGACAATGAGCTTGGTCCACTCGAAGGCCTGCATGCTGACGAAGGTTGCGCCGAGGGCCGCCGTGGCGAGCATCAACGCGGTGGTCTTGGCGCGGTTGCGGCGGTAGCCGTAATTCACCGCCATGGCCATGGTGCCGCTGCTCGTGATCAAGACCATGGTCATGATCGCGATCAGCAGCAGAGGAACGGTGTGACCGCCAACCTGGAGTGAGAACACGTGGCTCGGGTTCGGCCAGATTGCCGTGGTGGACATCCGCACGTGCATGTAAGCGGTGAGAAAACAGGAGAAAATAAATGTGTCGCTGAGCAGGAAGATCCACATCATCGCCTTGCCCCAGGGCACTGGGAACACCTGCTTGTCGCTTGCCCAATCCGCGGTGACTCCGCCCAGGCCTTCAACCGCCGCCGGCTGCCGCTCGACCGATGCGTCATGTGACATACGAAAGACCCCCAGCGTCAGGTAAACAACAACAAAGCGAACATCACCAGCCACACGCCCAGCAGATAGTGCCAGTAGACCGTGCACAACTCGATGCTCAAGCGCCACTCGATCAATTGCGCCGCGCCCGCGCGAATGCGGGACACGGTCCTGAGCCACACCCCGAGTCCGCCGAGCAGGTGCACGCCATGCACGCCGGTCAACACGTAGAAGAACGCGCCTGCGGGGCCGCTGGTCAATCCAAACCCGGAATCATGAAGCTGTTGCCACGCGACGAGCTGGCCGGCGAGGAACAACGCGGCGAAAATACCGCCTGCCAACAGAAAACCGTTGACTTGCCCGCGTTGGTTCAGTCGAACGGCGCGCCTTGCCGCCTGCATGGTAATGCTGCTCAATACCAGCACCACCGTGTTGAGCCACAGGATCGGGGGTTTGTTGACCGGATGCCAGTCCGAGATCCCGTGTCCCGCGCCATGGCCATGGCCCATGCGGATGAAATAGGCCGAAATGAACAATCCGAACAACGACGTGATCACCGCAAGGAACACCCACAGTGCGATGCGAGCGGGCGGAACCGTCACTTCACCCAGATCGCCTGGATTGTGGCGCGCCTCCATGCTTGAGCCGTGCCGCTCCCAAGAGCGTGTGCTTAGGCGATTGACCAGAAAAAACCAAAGGACCACGCCGATCGACAACACCCCGAATGCAACCCAGATATTCATGATCGGTCTCTTGCGAACCTAGTGACCGAGTCCGGCCGGCGTCGACTTGTCAGCCGGAACATCTTGCGGGATGAAATCTTCTTTGGCGCCCGGCACGCTGTAGTCATAGGCCCAGCGATGAACGACCGGCAGCTTCGCACCCCAGTTGCCGTGCTTGGGCGGTGTGTCAGGGGTTTGCCATTCAAGTGTCGTGGCTCGCCACGGGTTCCCCCCGGAAGGCTTGCCATTGAACAGCGACCAAACGAGGTTGAACAAGAACAACAATTGCGTCACGGCGACGATCAACACGAAGATGGTGATCCACTTGTTCATGGTCTGAACCGATGGAGGAATGAATTGGATGGCTTCGCCCCACGCGTAGTAGCGGCGCGGCAATCCGAGGATTCCCAGGTAGTACATCGGCAGGTAGATCATGTACGTGCCGATGAACGTGATCCAGAAATGAATTCTGCCCAGCGTGTCATTGAGCATGCGCCCTGACATCTTCGGGTACCAATGATAGAGCGC
>JANXOV010000003.1 GCA_025357635.1 Pseudomonadota bacterium | reverse complement strand
CCCACGATGGCGTGCAGTTCCTTGATCAAAGTCACCGCCTGGCGAGAGAGGGGAACGATGTGCAGTTCGCCCATCTTCATGCGCTCGGCGGGGATCCGCCATTCGGCACTCTCGAGATCGAATTCGATCCAGCGGGCCAGGCGCAGTTCCCCGGGGCGTACGAAGGTCAATGGCGCGAGTTGCAGCGCGTACTTGGCGGCAGCGCCGCCGGCGTAGCCGTCGATGGCGCGGAGCAACTGGCCGACTGCTGCGGGGTCGGTAACTGCGGCGCGATTCTTGGTGACGACCGGCTTCAGTGCGCCACGCAGATGGACGGAGACATCCTGTTCGGCCCGACCGGTGGCAATGGCGTAGCGGAAAATCTGACCGCAGCGCTGCTTGGTTCGGTGGGCAGTCTCATGCGTGCCTCGACCCTCGATCTTACGCAGCACGGACAGCAGCTCCGGCGCAGTGATCTTCGCGACCGGTGTATCACCCAGACGTGGATAGACGAAGCTCTTCAACATCCACTTGGCTTTATTGAACGTGCGTGGATGGAATTTATCTTTTTGCAGGGTGAGCCATTCCTCGGCGATCGCGCGGAAGGTGTTGGAGCTGGTGAGCTTCTCGGCTTTTCGCTGTTGGCTCGGGTCGATGCCTTCGGCGATCAATGTGCGCGCTTCGTCGCGCCGCTTGCGAGCTAGCGCCAGCGACACATCCGGATAGACGCCAAACGACAGTCCGCGTTCTTTGCCGAAGCGCGCGTACTTGAAGCGCCACCAGCGCGACCCGGTCGGATTGATCAGAAGATACAGCCCGCGCTCATCGGACAGCTTGTAGGACTTCTCACGCGGTTTGGCAGCGCGGATCGCGGTTTCGCTCAACATGGGGTAACACCCGTTTCGAAGAACCCTGTTACCCCGATTGTTTACCCACCGCGGTGCGTCATGTCAATAGACGCGCCTTGTCATGGGTGGTTCAAAATAGACCGTAAAAGCAGGCGATTTCGCTACTTTATCAGCCGTTATTGGATCTAGTTGGAGGTGCTCAGACTAAGCTTTGGTGCCGATGGAGGGAATCGAACCCACACGACCTTGCGATCGGCGGATTTTGAGTCCGCTGCGTCTACCAGTTCCGCCACATCGGCAATGCCAACAGTCTTCCCGGCACTGAGAGCGCCGGTCGCGCATTATATTCGATTGTTTGAGCATTGGCGCGCCCAAAATGTCGCCGGGCGGTGTTGCTGCTACCATGCGCGCCGCCATGCAACGCGCCGATTTCGAGTTCGAACTTCCCGGGCACCTGATTGCCCAGACCCCGGCCGCGCGGCGCTCCGCCAGCCGGTTGCTGTGCCTGGACGGGCAGGGCGGGCGCCTCGATGATCGTCAGTTCACCGATCTTCTTACCCTGCTTCAACCGGGCGATCTGCTGGTCTGCAACGATACCCGGGTGGTGCCTGCGCGGGTATTCGGCACCAAGTCCAGTGGCGGACGGGTCGAGATGCTGCTCGAGCGCGTCGTTGCGACGGAGCGCGCCTGGGTTCACCTGCGCGCCAGCAAGACATTGCGTCCCGGGGGCGCCATGCTTCTGCCAGGGGGGCATAGCGCGCGGCTGATCGAGCGCGACGATGATTTATTCCTGATGGAATTCTCCTGCCCGGTGTTCGATTTTTTCGAATCCCATGGCCGCATGCCCCTGCCGCCGTACATCACGCGCGCTCCGGATGCCGCGGACCAGGAGCGCTATCAAACCGTGTATGCGCGAGAACGCGGCGCGGTGGCAGCGCCCACCGCCGGGCTGCATTTCGACGAGGCCTTGTTCGGCGCGTTGGCCGCCATCGGTGTCGGGCGCGCCTTCGTCACGCTGCACGTGGGCGCGGGCACTTTCGCGCCCGTGCGCGAACAGGATTTGGATGCGCATCGCATGCACCGCGAGTATTACAGTGTGCCGGCCGAAACCTGCGCGGCCATCCAGGCGACTCGGGCTGCCGGCGGGCGCATCGTTGCCGTGGGGACCACCGTCGTGCGCAGTCTGGAAAGTGCCAGTGCGGGCGGAGTCTTGAGCGCGCAGCAGGGCGATACGCAATTGTTCATTCGCCCGGGCTATCGATTTCGCAGTATCGATGCGCTGATCACGAATTTCCACCTTCCCGGGTCGACGCTGTTGATGCTGTGCGCAGCGCTGGTGGGACGTGACAATCTGCTGCGCGCCTACCGTCACGCCATCGATGCTGAGTACCGGTTTTTCAGTTACGGTGATGCGATGTTTCTCACACCCGGCCACGATGCGCTGGAAAGGCCGTGAGCGGCGTGAAGTTCGCGATGCAATTTGAAGTGTGTTCGACCGATGCGGCGGCGCGCCGCGGGCGGATCACTTTTGCGCGCGGTGTGGTGGAAACGCCGGCATTTATGCCGGTGGGCACCTATGGCACGGTCAAAGCAATGACGGCGGAGGAACTGACCGGCCTGGGCGCGCAGATCATCCTCGGCAACACGTTTCATCTGTTCCTGCGTCCGGGACTCGAGGTGATTCAGGCGCATAACGGCCTGCATCGCTTCATGCATTGGTACGGACCCATTCTCACCGATTCGGGCGGGTTCCAGGTGTTCAGCCTGTCGCAGATGCGCAAGATCACCGAGGAGGGTGTGCGCTTCCGCTCGCCGGTGGACGGCGCCGATGTGTTCCTGTCGCCCGAGGAATCCATGCGCATCCAGCGCGTGCTGCGCTCCGATATCGCCATGAGCTTTGATGAATGCACGCCATATCCGGCCGCCGAATCCGTCGCGCGCGACTCGATGGAGCTGTCGATGCGCTGGGCGCGCCGTGGCTTCGATGCCTACTACGATTGCGAGCCGCCCGGCGATCTGTTCGGCATCGTGCAGGGCGGCACGCATGCATCGCTTCGGCTCGCTTCGCTCGAAGCCCTGGAAAAAATAGGCTTCGTCGGATTGGCCATTGGCGGCCTTGCAGTGGGCGAGCCGGAAGCCGCGCGCAATGAGGTCATGGAGAATCTGCTGCCGCACATGCCTGCCGGCAAGCCGCGCTATCTCATGGGCGTGGGCCGGCCGCAGGACATTGTGGAGGCGGTGCGCCGTGGCGTGGATATGTTCGATTGCGTGATGCCGACGCGACATGCGCGTAACGGCCATTTGTTCACCCGCTCAGGGCCCATCAATATCCGCAATGCTGCGCATCAGATGGATACCGGTCCGGTGGAGGCGGATTGCACCTGCTACACCTGCCGCAACTACAGCCGCGCCTACCTGCGGCACTTGGATAAATGCGGCGAAATACTCGGTTCGCGTCTCAACACCATCCACAATCTGTTCTTCTATCAGCGGTTGATGAGGGAAATCCAGGTGGCCATCGAAGAACGCCGCTTCGAGGAGTTTTCGCGGGATTTTTATGCCCGTCTGGGCGCTTAGCACCCAAGAGGCGCAGTAATCCGCCTGCGGCGTGGGTATAATACGCGCCCTTAAGATGCGCCGCGGTGCGCAATACCAGGTGTAACTCTATGGATTCATTCATAAATTCCGCGTACGCGCAGGTGGCGGGCGCTGCCGGTGGTTCGCAGAGCATGCTCAGTGCCTTGATGCTGCCGGTGCTGTTGCTGGTGGTGTTTTACTTTTTGCTGATCCGCCCGCAGAACAAACGCGCCAAGGAACAGCGCGAGATGCTCTCCAAGGTCGCCAGCGGCGATGAAGTGGCCACGACGGGCGGCATTCTGGGCAAGGTCCTCGACGTGGGCGAACAATTCGTGACGCTGGAAATCGCCTCGGGCGTCAACATCAAGCTGCAGAAATTCCAGATTGCCCAGGTGCTTCCCAAGGGCACGGTCAAGAGCGCATGAGTTCGTATCCGCGCTGGAAGATCCTGCTCGTTGCCGTCGTCCTGTTGATCGCCATTCTCATGGCGCTGCCGAATCTGTTTGGCGAGGCGGACGCGTTGCAGCTGGCCAAGGATCGCGCCGCGGTCAGCGCTTCCGATCGCACCAAGGTCGAGACCTTGCTCAAGGGCAAGGGCATCGTCCCGGGGGGCGTGTTTCTCGAACAGGGCCGCCTGACCCTGCGGTTCGACAGCAAACAAGATCAACTCAAGGCACGCGACGTCATCATCGAAGGCCTGCCCAATCAATTCACCACGGCGCTGACGCAGGCCTCGCGCGTGCCGGAGTGGATGCGCAGTCTTGGATTGAATCCCCTGAAACTTGGATTGGACCTGCGTGGCGGCGTGTATCTGGTTTATCAGGTCGACGTGCAGGGCGCCGTGCGGCAGCAGTTGGACCGGTTCGAGCAGGATTTCCGCGCATCGTTGCGCAATGCACGCATCGGCTATCAGGACGTGCTGGTCGACTACCCGGGCAATCGCGTGCGAGTGCTGTTTCGCGATGCGGACAGTTTCGCCAAGGGCAAGGCGGCCATTGTCGCGGACAACCGTTCGCTGAGCTTCACCGACACCAGCGTCAATGGCTCGCCCGCGATCGAAGTGCTGTTGAATCCGCAGCAGATCAAGGACCGGCAGGACTACGCGGTTCAGCAGAACATCGTCATTCTGCGCAATCGTCTCAACAGCCCGGAACTTGCCGTTTCCGAGCCCCAGGTGGCGCGGCAGGGCGTGGACCGCATCGCCATTCAATTGCCCGGCCTGCAGAACTCTGCCGAAGTGAAAAAGATTCTCGGCAAGACGGCCACCCTCGAATTCCGCATGGTCGATGAGACCAACAATCCGCTGGAAGCGGCCGGTACGGGACGCGTTCCCCTGGGCTCAAAGCTGTACTACACGCGCGAGAAGCAACCGGTGCTGCTCAAGCGCGACGTGGTGGTCACGGGTGATCAGCTCACCGATGCCTCGTTCCAGCCCAATACACAGGACGGCGCGGCTGTGTCGGTGAGCCTGGACAGCCGCGGCGCTGCGAAAATGCTCAAGAACACCCAGGAGAACATCGGTCATTTGATGGCTGTGGTGTTCATCGAGCGTTCGCGCGAGAAGAACGCGGAAGGCGTCGAGGTCGACAAGACCAACGAAGAAGTCATCAACCGCGCCACCATCCGCGGCGTGTTCAGCAACAATTTCCAGATCACCGGCGTCAATCCCATCGAAGGCCGCGAACTGGCTTTGCTGCTGCGTGCCGGCGGGCTGGCCGCGCCGCTATACGCGGTCGAAGAGCGTGCCATCGGCCCCAGCCTCGGCCAGGACAACATCGAGAAGGGCATGCATGCCATGGTGTTCGGCATGCTCGCAGCCTTCGTCTTCATGGCCGTCTACTACAAGTTCTTCGGGCTGATTGCCGATGTGGTGCTGCTTGCCAACGTCATTTTGCTGGTGTCATTGTTGTCGCTGGTAGGCGCCGCCCTGACGCTGCCGGGTATCGCGGCGGTGGTGCTCACCGTGGGCATGGCGGTGGACGCCAACATCCTGATCTATGAGCGCATCCGCGAAGAAGTGCGCAACGGCGTCAGTCCGCGCGCGGCCATCACCGCAGGTTTCGATCGCGCGTTCTCGGCAATTTTCGACTCCAACGTGACCACGCTGATTGCCGGCATCGTGCTGTGGCTGTTCGGCACAGGCGCGGTACGTGGCTTTGCGGTCGTGCTGGTGCTGGGCATCGCTACCTCGATGTTCACCTCACTGATGGGCAGCCGCGCCCTGGTTCAACTCATCTACGGCGGCAATCGCAAGATTGAACGCTTGTCGATCTAGGGGTCACGGCAATGGAATTTTTTCATAAGGTCACGCGCTTTCCGTTCATGCAGACCCGCAAGGTCTGGTATGCGCTGTCGTGCGTCCTGATTGTGAGCTCGATTGCGCTGGTGATCATTCGAGGCTTGAATCTGGGCGTGGACTTCACCGGCGGCGTGGTGGTGGAGACGAATTTTCCCCAGGCGCCAAACATCGACGTGTTGCGCAGTTCGCTGGCCAAGGCAGGCGTCACGGGCGCTCAGGTGCAGGCCTTCGGCAGTTCGCGGGATATTCTGGTTCGGCTTCCGCCCGATCCGAACGTCAAGGGTGAGCAGATCGGGGCGCGCATTCTCGACACGTTCCGCGCGGCGGATCCGGGCGTGACCCTGCAGCGCACCGAAGTGGTGGGTCCGCAGGTGGGTCAGGAACTGTTTGTCAAGGGCGCATGGGCCATGGTGGCGACCTTGGTGCTGATCCTGCTGTATGTGCTGTTGCGCTTTACACCAAAGCTCGCCTTAGGCGCCATCATTGCCGTGCTGCATGACCCGATCTGCGTGCTGGGCTACTTTGCCGCCACGCAGACCACCTTCGATCTTACGGCGATTTCCGCGATTCTCGCCGTCATCGGCTATTCGCTCAATGACACCGTCATCGTATTCGACCGTCTTCGCGAGCGCGCGCGCTCGGCGCGCAAGTTGAGCATCGCCCAGGTCATCGACGAGTCCATCAATCAGACACTGTCGCGAACTTTGATGACCAAGCTCGTGACGCTGCTGGTGGTCGTTGCGCTGCTGATATTCGGCGGCGAGACCCTGCACGGATTTTCCGCCGCATTGGTCATCGGCATTCTGGCCGGCACCTATTCCTCGATTTATGTGTCGGCGTCGCTGGCCTTGGACATGGGCCTGCAGACCGAAGATCTGCTCGAGCGAAAGGCGACCAAGCCCGAGGAAGTTGACGGTTTGCCTTGACCTGTGGGCGACGCACCTCGCGTGCCTGGATTTCTCATGATCGCTAAGGTGAATTGATGGAGCTCTTGAGCGATCCCCAGGTTTGGTTGTCCTTCGTCACCCTCGCGATTCTCGAGATCGTGCTGGGCATCGACAACATCATTTTCCTGGCCATCCTGGTCAGCCGTCTGCCGGCCTCGCAGCAGCGGCGCGCGCGCCTGCTCGGGCTGGGCTTCGCCATGCTCACGCGGCTGGGTCTGTTGTTTTCCATCAGCTGGCTCACGACCCTGCGGGAGCCTTTGTTCACGGTCTTGTCGCAGGGCGTCTCGGGGCGTGATCTGGTGCTGCTCGCGGGCGGGTTGTTTCTGCTCATCAAGAGCGCCACTGAGATCAAGGAAACCATCAGTCCTGCGCACACGCATCGCAAGGCCAATCTCAAGGATCGGCTGTGGCTGATCATTTTGCAGATCGGCATCATCGACATCGTGTTCTCGCTGGACTCGGTGTTCACGGCGATCGGCCTGGCACAGCACATCGAAGTCATGGTCGCCGCCATCGTCATTTCGGTGCTGGTGATGATGGTCGTTTCGGGCGCCGTCAATGAATTCATCGAGCGCCATCCCACCATCAAGATTCTCGCGCTGTCGTTTCTGATTCTGGTCGGCGCTGTGCTGGTGGCCGAGTCGTTGGAGATCGACGTCAATAAGGGCTACCTGTATTTCGCGATGGCATTTTCCTTTGTGGTCGAACTGCTCAACATCCAGTTGCGGAAGAAACGGAGCGCCTGACCGGGATGACGGCGCAGATCGACCGGGTGCGATTGAAGCGCGTGCTGGCGCGCGAATCGGTCGAGTTCGATCGACACTCGCCGCGCCTACATGGCCAATCGCGGCATCTGGGATGCGGTGGTCTCCGCCGGGCCGCAGGTGTCCTGTGCGCACACGGCGCAGGACATCGACCTGTATTTGCAGCGGGCCGGCGAATTCCTCGACGAAGTCATCGCCGGCTGAGCCTGCCGCCGCCGTGCGCGCCTACGCCTTGTTGAGCTTGCTGTTGCGGTAACCGTACAGGCCATAGACCAGAAAGCCGAGCGCAGTCCAGATCATGGCGAGCCCCCAGGCATTTCCGGAGAGCTGGATGACCAGGAATCCGCAGGCCAATGCACCGCCGATGCACACAAAATGTGCCGCGGGAACACGGAACGGCCGCTTCAGATCGGGGCGCGTGTATCGCAGCACCAGGACGCCGAGGCACACCACCAGGAACGCCGTCAGCGTGCCAAAGGACACCAGTTCACCCAGGATGGTCACCGGCAGCAAGCCGCCCATGATGGCCGCGACCACGCCCGTCACCAGGGTCGAGAAGCCGGGGGTCTGGAATTTCGGGTGCACTCGGGCAAATGCCGGCGGCAACAGGCCATCCTTGGACATGGAGTAAAAGATTCGCGGCTGACCCAAAATCATCACCAGAATGACCGAGGTCATGCCGGCGATGGCGCCCAGCTTGATCAAGATGCCGAGCCAGCTCACCGACGGATACTTATCCAGCGCATAGGCCACCGGTGCGGGCACGTTCAACTCGTCGAAGTGCACCATGCCCGTCAGCACGGCCGATACGGCGATGTACAAGATGGTGCAGATGATGAGGCTTCCCAGAATACCCACCGGCATGTCGCGCTGCGGATTCTTGGCCTCCTGCGCGGCCGTCGAGACGGCGTCGAAGCCGATGTAGGCGAAGAAGATGATGGAGGCAGCACGGAAAATGCCGTCCCAACCGAAGCGGCCAGGCCCTTCGTTGGGCGGAATGAACGGGTGCCAGTTGTGGGTGTCGATCAGGGTCGCACCGAAGCCAATGAACAGCACGATAACCACAACTTTTATCATCACCACGATGGTGTTGAAGTTGGCCGATTGCTTGATGCCTGTGTAGCACAGCGCCGTAACCAGGCCGACGATGAGCACGGCGGGCAGATTGAAGATGGCGCCGGTGGTGACGATCTCGCCGGGCTTGGCGCCGGGAGCAAAGGGGGCGGTGCTGATGGCCGTGGGAATGTGCCAGCCGATCTGGTTCAGCAGACTCACGATATAGCCGGACCAGCCCACCGACACAGTGGAGGCGGCGAACAAATATTCCAGCACCAGCAGCCAGCCGACGAACCAGGCCACGCCTTCGCCCAGGGTGGCGTAGGCATACGAGTAAGCGCTGCCGGACACCGGGATCATGGCGGCGAACTCCGCGTAGCACAGTGCGGCCAGGGCACATGCGGTGCCGGCGAAGATGAATGCGAGGACCAGCGCGGGGCCGGCATGTTCGGCGGCGGCCACGCCGGTGAGCACGAAAATGCCGGTGCCGATGATGGCGCCGATGCCCAATGCAATGAGAGAGCCGGGACCCAGCGCGCGCTTCAAGCCACTGGGTTGTTCGCCGCCGATCGGCTTGGTGCGAAGAATGCTCATCGTGATGCGTCTCCTGCGTTGGTCGGATTACATTACATCAAGGCTGGCGGCAGCAGAGGCCGCATGATGTCCAGCAAATTCTCGTAGACCTTGGGGTTGCCGGCAACCACGTTGGCACCCAACTCGTATTCATCGCCATTGGGCGTGCCGATGCGTCCACCGGCTTCCTGAATCAACAGGGCGCCGGCCGCCGTATCCCAGGGTGACAGGCCGAACTCCCAGAAGCCATCGAGTCGTCCGGCGGCCACGTAAGCCAGGTCCAAAGATGCCGCGCCGGGTCTGCGCACGCCGGCCGCCACGTTCATCACTGACTTGAGCACGCTCAGATAGGTGTCGACGTGTTCGCCCAGAATGCGGTACGGAAAACCGGTGCCGATCAGCGCGCCTTCCAGTCCGCGCTGCTGGCTGACGCGGATCTTCTTTCCTTCCAGCTGAGCGCCGTCGCCCCGCGAAGTCGTGAACATTTCCTGGCGTGACGGGTCGTAAATGACCGCGTGTTCGAGACGGCCGCGGTATTGAACGGCGATCGACACGGCAAAGGTCGGAAAGCCGTGCAGGAAATTGGTGGTGCCATCGAGCGGATCGATGATCCACACGTACTCCGAGTCGCCGCTGCGGCCGCTTTCCTCTGCCAGAAACGCGTGGGCCGGATAGCTGCGCCGGACCGTGGCGATGATGTCCTCTTCGGCCTTTCGGTCGATGTCAGTGACAAAGTCGTTCCGGCCCTTGGTATCGATTTTCAGCGAGTCCAGCCGGGACATGCTCTTGATGATGAGATCGCCGGCGCGGCGGGCGGCTTTGACGCCGATATTGAGCAGTGGATGCATAAGGTCGCAGTAGAATACCAGAGCATGACCAGCCTCGTTCGCGTAGTCCTGATCGACCCCAGCCACCCGGGCAATATCGGCTCGGTGGCGCGCGCCTTGAAGAACATGGCGCTGAGTGATCTGGTGCTGGTCCGGCCGCGGTCTTTCCCGCATGCGGATGCCGTGTCGCTGGCGGCGGGTGCGGACGATATCCTGGGCGGCGCCCGTGTCGTGGGCAGCGTCGAGGAGGCCATCGCGGACTGCGGCTTGGTGGCCGGCACGACATCGCGCCCGCGCTCCTTCAACTGGGACTTCCTCACGCCGCGCGATCTGGCGCAGCGCGTGGAGGCGCTTTCGCCGCAGAACCGCGTCGCGCTGCTGTTCGGGTCCGAACGCTACGGGCTCGCCAATGACGATCTGCAATGCTGCAATGTGCTGGTGCGCATTCCGGCCAACCCGGATTACTGTTCCTTGAACCTGGCCATGTCGGTGCAATTGATTGCCTATGAATTGTATCTGGCGCGCAATCAGCCCGAATCGCACTTTCAAGTCGAGCGACCGCTGGCCACCGGCCACGAGATGGAACTGCTGTACGCGCATTTGCAGCGCGTGCTGGACCTCGTCGCCTTCGAAGACCGCAACGGCTCGGGTCATCTGATGACGCGGGTGCGGCGTCTGTTCAACCGGGCGCAGATGGATCAAAACGAACTCAATATTTTGCGCGGCATTTTCAGCGCCATCGAAGCCAGACGGCGCATCGAGCGGCCGGGCGCACCGCAGCCGCCATGACGCAGCGCCTGCCCGTGTATCTCGACAATGCCGCGACCACCGCGGTGGATCCGCGGGTCAGCGCGCGCGTGATGCAGGTGTTGAACGACGCGGACCTGTACGGCAATGCGGCTTCCGCCAGCCATGCGTTCGGCGCCGCGGCGCTGGCACAGATCGAAGCGGCGCGCGTGCAGGTGGCGCGTGCGGTGGGCTGCGATCCGGGCGACATTGTCTGGACCTCCGGCGCGACCGAAGCGGACAACCTGGCGATTCTTGGCGTGGCGCAGTATTACCGCGAGCGTGGCAGGCACATCGTCACGGTGCGCACCGAGCACAAAGCGGTGCTGGATTGCTGCCGTGAGCTGGAAAAGCGCGGCTGGAGCATCACTTGGCTCACGCCGGATGCGCGCGGCATCCTGGATCCGCAAGCCGTGGCGCAGAGCCTGCGCGCCGACACCGTGCTGGTGTCGGTCATGCACGTCAACAATGAAATCGGCGTGGTGCAGGATATCCGCGCCATCGCATCCTTGTGCGCAGCGCACGGCGTGCCGCTGCACGTGGACGCCGCTCAGAGCGTTGGCAAGATTCCGCTCGATCTGCGGGGCGCGGGCGTGACACTGGCCTCCCTGTCGGCCCACAAAGCCTACGGACCCAAGGGCGTCGGCGCGCTGGTCCTCGATCATCGCAGCGGCGTGCACCTGCAGCCGTTGGTCTACGGCGGCGGTCAGGAAAAGGGCCTGCGCTCAGGCACCCTGCCCACACACCAGATCGCCGGCATGGGCGAGGCATTCGAGATCGCCGCGCGCGAGCAGACAGATGATTCGCAGCGCGCGGCCGGGCTGGGCCGATTGCTCGCCGAGCGATGTGGCGAACTGGGCGGTGTATGGCGCAATGGCGATGCCGCGAGTGGTGTCGCCCAGATTGTGAGCCTGTCTTTCGAGGGGGTGGAGGGCGAGAGTCTGCTGGCGGCCGTGCGCGATCGCATCGCCGTTTCCGCCGGATCAGCGTGCGCCTCGGCCAATCAGGAGCCTTCCTATGTATTGCGGGCCCTGGGCCGCAGCGAGCGCCTGGCCGAGGCCACACTGCGTTTCGGTCTGGGGCGCTTCACGAGCGCGCAGGACATCGATATCGCGGTGCAGAGCGTGTCGGCGGCGGTGAGGCGATTGCGCAAGATTGCCGGATTTGAGCAAGGTGACGCGGCGGAGTCGGCAGCGGCCCGCCGGGCCGGCGCCCCATGAGTGCAGCGCCAGATCCCTACAGCGAGCTGACGCAGCGCTACTTCGAACAGTCACCCAACGCCGGCATTTTGCAGGGTCTGGGCGTGGGCAGCGCAATGGCGGGCTCGGAAGCGGCGGGAACCTTGGTGCAGTTCCATGTTCAAATCCTGCAGCAGCACATCACCGCCGCGCGCTTTCTCGCCTTCGGCTGCCCACATGTGATCGCCGTCGCGTCCTGGCTCACGGAAACTTGCGTGGGCCGTCGCGTGCAGGAGACTTTGCCGGAAAATGTGCACGCGCTGCAGCGCCGATTCGAGGTTCCGGTGGAGAAAATGGGCCGGCTGCTGGTGATCGAAGATGCCTGGATTGCAGCTATTCGGGCAGCCATCACAAAATCCAGGGCCGCATTGGACTAGAATATGTTCTACAGTGTCTTGGCCGTAAAGGAGTCCGCATGGCGATATCGCTGACTGAATCTGCCGCCCACCGAGTGCGCACCCATCTTGAAAAACGCGGCAATGGCATCGGGCTGCGTGTCGGCATCAAGAAGACCGGCTGCTCGGGCTTTGCCTATGTCGTGAACTATGCCGATTCCATCCTGCCTGGCGATGCCGTTTTCGAGGCGCGCGGCGTCAAAATTGTGGTCGACTCGACCAGTCTGCCGCTGATCGACGGCACCACGGTCGATTTCGTCAAGCAGGGGCTGAATGAGGCGTTCAAGTTCCAGAACCCCAAGGCCAAGGGTGAATGCGGCTGCGGCGAGAGCTTCAACGTGTAAAGGCCCCCGCCGATGCAGCCGACGCTCCCATGAGCGTGGTTTTTCGTAAGTAATACAGACACTTCGCCGACTCCCCGCAATTGCCTGGGGGCCGCTTCCCGAGTACACTTCGCACCTCTTTGCGCTCGCCCCGCTGGCGCACCGTTTTTCCATATTCTCCAAGAGGTCATCATGGCAGTTGAGCGCACCCTTTCCATCGTCAAACCTGACGGCGTCGGCCGTAACCTGATCGGCGATGTCTATCGCCGTTTCGAACAAGCGGGTTTGAAGGTCGTCGCCGCGCGCATGATGCAGTTGTCGCAGGCCGAAGCGGAAAGCTTCTACGGGGTTCATCGGGAGCGCGGGTTCTTCAAGGACCTGGTCAAGTTCATGATTTCCGGTCCGGTGATGGTGCAGGTTCTTGAGGGCGAGGGCGCTATTGCGAAAAATCGTGACGTCATGGGCGCCACCGATCCGAAGAAGGCCGACAAAGGCACGATTCGCGCAGACCTCGCCACCAGCATCGATGAGAACATCGTGCACGGGTCGGACGCCGCCGACACCGCCGCGCGCGAAATCGCGTTCTTCTTTCGCGAGACGGAAATCTGTCCGCGCAAGCGCTGATGCTTGTGCGCACGTTGTAGCTTCAAGGGGTTTGTCGACAGTCGTGGCCGCCGAAAAAATCAACCTGCTCGGTTTGCCGCGTGCGGAGCTGGAGCAGTTCGTCGCCGATCGCCTCGGCGCGAAACCCTTTCGCGCCCGGCAGTTGATGAAATGGATCTACAAGCAGGGCGCGCATGAATTCGCCGCCATGACGGATCTGGCCAAGGACTTCCGCGCACAGCTTGAAGAGGTCGCCTGCATCAAAGTGCCGCAGATCGTCACCGAACAGACCGCCGCCGACGGCACGCGCAAGTGGCTGCTGCGCATGGACGAGGTGCAGGGCATCGAGACCGTTTACATCCCTGAGCCGGATCGCGGCACGCTGTGCATTTCCAGCCAGGTGGGCTGCGCCATGGACTGCACCTTCTGCTCCACCGCGCAGCAGGGCTTCAACCGCAACCTGAGCGTGGCGGAAATCGTCGGACAGGTGTGGCTGGCGCAGCGCGAACTGAAGGGCACGCGCGGCGATCGCGCCATCACCAACATCGTGTTCATGGGCATGGGCGAGCCGTTGGCGAACTACCGCAACGTGGTGCCGGCCATGCGTATTTTCCTCGATGACCTGAGCTACGAGCTGTCGCGCCGGCGCGTGACGCTGAGCACCTCGGGACTGGTGCCGCAGATCTACAAGCTGGCCGAGGAGTGCAACGTGGCGCTGGCGGTGTCGCTGCATGCGCCCAACGATGCGTTGCGCAACGAATTGGTGCCCATCAATCGCAAGCATCCGATCGAGGAACTGCTGGCAGCCTGCTGGCACTATCTGGAAAAGCAGAACGGCCGCAGCATCACCTTCGAATACGTCATGCTGGACGGGGTCAACGATGCACCCGAGCACGCGCGGCAATTGGCGCGGCTGCTGCGCGGCCGTCCGGCCAAGCTCAACCTGATTCCCTTCAACCCGTTTCCGGGCACGCGCTACAAGCGCTCCTCGGTGCCGGCCATTCTGCGCTTCCGCGACATTCTCAATGACATGGGCATCATCGTCACCATCCGGCGCACGCGCGGCGATGACATCGACGCAGCCTGCGGACAATTGGCCGGCCGCGTCAACGATCGCACGCTGGTGCGGCTGGGAACGAAATTGGTCAACCCCTCGGTGTCCGCCTGATGTTTCGCGCCGCCCGGCTCATTCGATGGCCGCTTTTCGGTTTGTCGGCTGCCGTGTTGGTTGCGTGCGCGAGCGACAGTGTCGCGCCGGGCCGGTCCAACTCCGAAGCCGCATCCACCAATCTGCAACTTGCAGTGGAATACATGAAGCTTGGCAACCTGCCGGTGGCGCGCGAGAAAATGGAGCGTGCGCTGCGTCAGGATTCGCAGAATGCGACGGTGCAGGTCACCGCCGGCGTGCTGTTCGAGCGGCTGGGCGATGATGCGCGCGCCGAATCTCACTACGCGACCGGCTCGCGGCTGGGCAAGAACGATCCGAACATTCAGAACACGTACGCCGGTTTCCTGTGCCGCAAGGGCAAGTCCGCCGCCGGCGAGAAATTATTTCTCGAGGTGGCGCGCAACCCGCTGTATCAGAGACCCGATATCGCCTACACCAATGCCGGGGTGTGCGTACGCGATGCGTCGGACGGCGCGCCGCGGGCGGAACAATATTTCCGTCAGGCGCTGGTTATTCAGCCCAATTCCTCCGAAGCCTTGCTGCAGCTGGGCGACCTCATGATGGAGCGCGGCGACGTGCCCGGCGCGCGCGCAATGGTGCAGCGATACCTGGGAGTCAACAAGCCCACTCCCGAAGTGTATTGGCTGGGTCTGCGCGCGGAGCGCAAGGCCGGCGATGCCACCGCGGCGGCCGGATATGCGCGCCGGCTGCAGGCGGAGTTTCCGAATTCCGAGCAAGCCCAGATGTTGCGCAGTGGCATCCCGCGGTGAGCGCTCTGAGCGCAGCGCCGCCGCCGGGCGGTGAGAGCCCGGGTCCGGGCTCTGGATTGCGACGCGAGCGCGAAAAGCGCGGCTTGGGCGTGGTCGAAGCGGCCGAAAAACTGCACCTGGATCCGAGCGTGGTGGAGGCGCTGGAGAGCGATCGCTTCGCTGCCATCGGCCCCGCCGTTTTCGCCAAGGGCCATCTGAAGCAATACGCGGCGCTGTTGAATCTGCCCGCGGAGCAGGTCATGGCCGCGTACGAAGCCGTGCAGCGCGCGAGTCGGGTCGGCGCGCAGTCGCAGGCCGTTGATGACGCGGCGAACGCCACGCCGTTTCCCAAGATCCCGCCGCTGCATCAGTTGCCATTGCTGGCGAAGCTACCGCCCCTGTCGGTGCCGGTGGGCATTGCGCTGATCGCATTGCTGCTGGTGGCGAGCGCGCTTCTTTGGTGGAAGCCTTGGCATCATCGCGGCGCGATGGTCGCGGTCAACTCCCAGGGTGCGGTGATTTCTGCGGCTGCGATGCCGGCGCAACCGGATGCTGACGCAGCCGCCGCGTCGCCCGATGCGCTCGGTGCGCCGCAGCCGCCCGTCGGTGCCGATGGCGCCGCGGCGCCGTCGGCGGCCATTGCCTCACCGCTCGCGGGCCGCGTGCGTTTGCGCATGAGCTTCTCCGCCGACTCCTGGGTCGATGTGCGTGACGCGGGCGGTGTCACGGTGTACCGCGGCAAGGGCGCCGCCAACAGCGTCAAGAGCCTGGCCGGCGCGGCGCCGCTGAGCGTGTATCTGGGCTATGTGAGCGGCGTGCAGTTGGAGATCAACAATCATGCGGTGGCCATCGGGCCGCAGTTCGTGCGTGGCGATGTCGCGCGTTTCGAAGCCGGTGCCGATGGCGTACTGCGCCGGGCCCCGCGGCCATGAATCGGGCGGCGGCATGAGCAGGAACATCGAACCCTTGCGCGGCGTTCACGACGTGCTCCCCGCGCAGGCAGCGTACTGGCAGCTGCTGGAAAACGCCGTGCGCGAGGTCATGCAAGGCTACGGATACGAAGAACTGCGCGTGCCCATCATCGAGCAGACGCAGCTGTTCAAGCGCTCCATCGGCGATTTCACGGACATTGTCGAAAAGGAAATGTTCAGCTTCGTCGATCAGGGCGAGGACCACATCACCCTGCGTCCCGAAGCCACGGCCGGCGTGGTGCGCGCGGTCATCTCCAATGGGCTGCTGCGCGAGGGCCGGCTGCGCGTGTGGTGCATGGGACCCATGTTCCGGCGCGAGCGACCGCAGGCGGGCCGCTTCCGTCAGTTCCATCAGATCGACGTGGAGTCCTTTGGTTTCGCAGGCCCCGACGTCGATGCCGAAGTCATTCTGCTGTCGGCGCGCATTTTCAAGCGGCTCGGACTCGGACGGCTGACGCTGCAGCTCAATTCCCTCGGCACGCCGGATACGCGTGCCCGCTACCGTGAACAGCTCATCGAGTATTTCCGCGCCCACGAGGCACAGCTCGACGAGGACAGCAGGCGCCGTCTGCTGGGCAATCCGCTGCGCATTCTGGACAGCAAGAATCCGGACATGCAGCGCATCGTCGCGAACGCGCCGCGGCTGCTGCAGGCGCTGGACGCCGAATCCCGGGCGCACTTCGATGGACTGTGTGCGCACCTGAGCGCGGCCGGCGTGAGTTTCCAGATCAACCCGCTGCTGGTGCGCGGCCTGGATTACTACACGCACACGGTGTTCGAGTGGG
>JANXOV010000164.1 GCA_025357635.1 Pseudomonadota bacterium | reverse complement strand
GGAATACAGTGACGCGGTTGAGCGCGCCCGACGGCTCGCGGGCCCGGAAGGCATCGATGTGGCGCTTCGTAAAGACCATCTCGATGCGCTGATCGCACCTACCGCAGGTCCCGCGCCATTGATCGACTACATCGCTTCGGACGTCGACGGCGGAGACGGACACTTTATGATGCTGGCCGCGGCGGCCGGTTACCCGCGCATGAGCGTACCGATGGGACAGATACGCGGCTTGCCCGTCGGCATCACCTTCGTTGGCACGGCCTGGAGCGAATTTAAGCTCATAGGTCTTGCGTATGCATTCGAGCAAGCTTCACAGGCTCGCCGGCTTCCGGGGCAGGGAGTCGCAAAGTAACAATCGAATCGACCGGGTGTGCGGCGCGGAGCGTCTTGAACGCGGGTGTCAGTTCACGACGACTGGCAAGAGCAGATAGGAGGAGTACTGGCGGGAATGATGAACGCTGTTATGTGCAATGAGCCAGGTGGTTTCATCATAATTGTGGCCACCCGTATTCAGGTTGCGGTCGTAGCGCGGAAAGCTGCTACTCGACACTTCCAGTCGAATACGATGGCCAGGACCGAAGAAATTGCTGGTGGCGCCCATGTCAATTCGTACCACGGCCACTTTTCCTGGCGACATCCACACTTTCTTGTCCTGACCTTCGCGGTAGCGAGCACGCAAAATGCCCTCCTGAACGTTGAACGCACGGCCGTCCGGATACACATCAACGAGTTTTGCCGTGAAGTCGGTGTCTTTGGCATCCGAGCTGACGCTCAGCACGGCATCAATGAAACCTGTAACTTCAATCCTGCGTTTCAAGATCTCGGAGGTGTACACGAGTACGTCCTGGCGGATCTCGATCTTGCGCTGGTCGTAGCTGCCGGCCTCATTATTACCCTCGGTGCAGCACAGTGGACCCCCGAGAGAGGGGACGGGGTTGCCGGGGTCATAAATGAAATTGTCGACCTGGTCGTGGCTTACGGGGTTGGTCGATAGCGCGCCGTCGCCATTCAGGCTGTTCGCATGCCCGTCGCTGCTCAGGTAGAACTTGGTGAGGTGGGTGCCGGGAATCGGCCAGTCCGATGCGCTGCGCCACTCATTCTTCCCCATCAGGTAGTACTGAACGCGCGGCATGGACGTCACCGCGTTCTTCTCGCCCTTGAGCCAGTAGCCGAACCAGTTCAGGTAGATCTTCCAGTAATCCTTGCGAGCATCGCCGAGATCCCGCTGTCCTACCCGTTCCTCGGCGGTGACAGACTCCGAGTGGCAGTGGGTCGTCGGACTGATCAACAAGAACTGGTTGTTCCGTGCGAGCGCCGAGACAGAGTGTTTTCGAAACATCTCAAATTCAAATATGGTTTCGCGCGCGCCGAAGTCGTACCAGGAGTTCACGAACAGAGCGGGCACATCGGAGCGATAGTCGTCCGTCATGTAATGAAATTGGTCCCACCACGGATCGGTCACCTCGCGGCTGATCGCATCGACGAAGTCATTTGGCGGCGCGCCGGCTTGCCTCATGATGTCGTTGATCGGGAGGTGCCACCAGAGTTTCTCGTAGTCGATGGGCTTCAGCTGAGGCGCGGGATCAAAGAACTTGGATACCGCCATGCGCTGTTCACGCGACAGACCTGGCGGGGGTCGATAGAACACCTTGCTCCCCGCCTGATAAAACCACGAGATATTCTGACCCAGGGTCACGACGCCGCTGGTGCGTATGCCGAAGTACTTGTACTGGCCGCCGGCGGATCCGATGGATGAGAACGATGCTTGTGGGATCAGGGCCTTCAAGGCGGGATGTCGCTGCTGAGCTGCGAGAATCTGGTAGTCGCCCATCGAGGAGCACCCGTACATCCCGACTCGGCCGTTGGACCAGTCCTGCTTGCTCAGCCACTCGATGGTGTCATTGCCGTCATCAGCGTCGCCACCGAAGATGATGAAGCTTCCTTCCGATTCATACCGTCCGCGTTTGTCTTGAACGGCGACGACGTAACCTTGGCCGGCCATCATCCGCGCAATGGCTTCGAAGCGCCCGCCCAAACCGGTTTTGTTGTACTCCGTGCGAATCAAAATGACGGGAAGGGGGGCCTCATCGGCGCGCGGGAAATACAGATCCGTGGAGAGTTGCACGCCGTCGCGCATCGGAATCATCACGCTGCTGTCTACGCGTACCTCGTAGCGGGGAGTCGGCTCGGACACGGGGCCATTATCGGTGGCGCCGGCCAGCGCGCTGTGCAGCGTCAGCCCTGCAAACATCCACAGTAGACCGAGTAACTTCACCGTGTTGAGGTTAGTTCAGATCCCGATCAAGCTGCACGTCCGAACTGCGCTCAAAAATCTGGACGCCGTTCTTGAATGCAGTTAGCGACTCACGCACCCGGTACTGCGTCGCGGTCGAGGTAATCTCGCATGTCGATGCCACCTCGCAGTCCCAGGGTCCTCGCTTCCAGCCGACGCGGGCATTTTGCTGCCATCGGCAGCTGGCTGGGTCGCCTAGGACGATCTCGCTGGTCTCACCGACGCGCCGCGATACGGTGGTGCCAATGCCCGGCACCTCGTAACTGGCGGGCGGCTGATCGTTGTGAATGACGTACCGACCGCTCGCGTCGGGCTCGGGGGGCTGGTAGGTCACCGGACCCTCCTTGGCAATGGGGTGATGGATCTCAGGGATTGGCAACAGTGCTTCGTGCGCCGGTGGCGAACGCACTGGCAGAATCAGCGAGGATGCGCCGGCGGTGATGGTGAGTGTCACGATGGTCGGGGAAGGCCACGAGAGCGGCCAGAGGTTCTCCGAAATCGCTACGCGAATGCGATTGCCGCGCTTGAAGCGGTGGGCCGTCATGAAAAGAGGTATATCCACCTCATAAAACTGGCCCGGTGTCAGAGGAGCCGGTGTTGCATCGCTGCTGCGATGGGTCAAATTGCGAAGGCCGTAGGTCACCAGCCACGAATGTCCTTCCGGGGTCACTTCGGTGACGCGGACCGCCAGCTTTGCGACGGGGGCATCGGCGCTGACGCGGATTCTGGCGAGCGGATACCCCAGAATTTCGATATTCGCATCGAGAACCGCGGAGTCGAATGTCAGGGAGCGACGATCGTCGGGCGATTGCTCAATTGGCAACCGGTCAAGC
>JANXOV010000157.1 GCA_025357635.1 Pseudomonadota bacterium | reverse complement strand
TGCGAACGCCGGCCTCGCGCGTGTAGTAGCGGATGATGTCCTGCACCGCGGAATCCGCGATGATCAATTCGCCCGGTTTAAGACCGTTTTGCTTGGCCTGCTTGGGCACCAGATACCGTGTGGCGATATTGGATTTTTCGTCTTCCGTATAGCCGGGCAGACGGATGACTTCCATGCGGTCCAGAAGCGGCGCCGGAATGTTCAATGTGTTCGCCGTGCACACGAACATGACCTCGGACAAGTCGAAATCGACCTCCAGGTAATGATCGTTGAACGTGCGGTTCTGCTCCGGGTCGAGCACCTCGAGCAGGGCGGATGAGGGGTCGCCGCGAAAATCCATCGACATCTTGTCCACTTCATCCAGCAGGAACAGCGGATTGCGCACGCCGCACTTGGCCAGATTCTGGATGATCTTGCCGGGCATGGAACCGATGTAGGTGCGGCGATGCCCGCGGATCTCGGCCTCGTCGCGCACGCCGCCCAGGGACATGCGCACGAACTTGCGATGCGTGGAGCGCGCGATGCTCTGCCCCAGCGAGGTCTTGCCCACACCGGGCGGACCGACCAGACACAGGATGGGTCCGCGCAGATTCTTCACGCGCTGCTGCACCGCGAGGAACTCGACGATGCGCTCTTTGACCTTTTCCAGTCCGTAGTGATCTTCCTCGAGCACCTTCTCCGCCGCGCTGATGTCCAGACGGATCTTGCTGCGTTTCTTCCACGGTGACTTCACCAGCCAGTCGATGAAGTTGCGCACCACCGTGGCTTCGGCCGACATGGGGGACATGAGCTTGAGTTTGTTGAGTTCGGAATTGGCCTTTTCGCGGGCCTCCTTGGGCATGCCCGCCGCCGCAATGCGCTTTTCGAGCTCGCCGATTTCGTTGGGCGCGTCGTCCAGGTCGCCAAGCTCTTTTTGAATGGCCTTCATCTGCTCATTCAGGTAGTACTCGCGCTGGCTTTTTTCCATCTGCTGTTTGACGCGGCCGCGGATGCGCTTTTCGATCTGCAGCACGTCCATCTCGCCTTCGATGACGGCGAGCATGTGTTCCAGACGCTTGCGCACGTCGGGTATCTCGAGAACCTTTTGCTTCTCGGAGAGCTTGAGCGACATATGCGCGGCAACGGTGTCGGCCAGGCGCCCGGCCTGCTCGATGCCGGCCAGCGAGGTGAGGATTTCGGGCGGCACTTTCTTGTTCAGCTTGACGTACTGCTCGAACTGAGAGATCAGCGAGCGCGTCAGCACGTCCATCTCGCGCTCTTCGTAGCGCTCGACATCCGGCAGCGGCGTGACCTGTGCGGAGAAAAATTCGCCGCCGTTCAGTGCGTCGATCTGCGCGCGATCCACGCCCTCCACCAGCACTTTGACGGTGCCGTCGGGGAGCTTCAACAGCTGCAATATCGTGGCGATCGTGCCGACGCGATACAGATCCTCGGCCTTGGGATCATCGACATCGGCCTGCTTCTGCGCCACCAGAAGAATGCGCTTGTCGGATTTCATCGCCAGATCCAGTGCGACGATGGACTTTTCGCGCCCGACGAACAGCGGGATGACCATGTGGGGATACACCACCACATCTCGCAACGGCAATACCGGCATGCCGGCCGTCGCTGCAGGAGGGAGGGAGTCAGAAGGGGCGGATGATTCGTCGCTCACGGGTGTACCTTCACGGATGGCGCGCTCACAGCTAGAGCGTTCGGATAGGATGCGGCTGCTTCAGCCGACTTTCAAGGCATCGGCTGACGCGGGAGGCGCGTCTTTTAATGGTGGTCGGACCCTGTCGGGCGCCGCTGCTCCTCCACCGGAGCAACCAGACGCGGGTCTTCCGTGCGGTGCACGATGAACGGCTTGTTCTGGCCTTCGATGACCTGCTCATCCACGACCACTTTTTGCACGTTGCGCAGCGAGGGCAGGTCGTACATGGTGTCGAGCAACACGTTTTCCAAAATGGTGCGCAAGCCCCGGGCGCCGGTCTTGCGCTGCATGGCCTTGCGGGCCACCGAGCGCAACGCATCTTCGTGGAAATCCAACTCGACGCCTTCCATGTCGAACAGCTTGCGGTATTGCTTGGTGAGCGCGTTCTTCGGCTGCATGAGGATGGACACGAGCGCTTCTTCGTCCAGTTCTTCCAGCGTCGCCACCACCGGCAGGCGGCCGACGAACTCCGGAATGAGGCCGAACTTGATGAGGTCCTCAGGCTCGGTGTCGTGGAACACATCGTTCCCGTGGGGACGCGAATTGGCCTGCCGGACCTCGGCCATGAACCCGATGCCGCTCTTGTGCGTGCGGTTCATGATGATCTTTTCCAGACCGGCAAACGCGCCGCCGCAGATGAACAGAATGTTGGTCGTGTCGACCTGCAGGAACTCCTGCTGCGGGTGCTTGCGGCCGCCCTGCGGGGGCACTGAGGCAATGGTGCCTTCGATGAGCTTCAACAGCGCCTGCTGCACGCCTTCGCCCGACACGTCGCGCGTGATCGAGGGGTTGTCGGACTTGCGCGAAATCTTGTCGATTTCGTCGATGTAGACGATGCCGGTCTGTGCCTTCTCCACATCGTAATCGCATTTTTGCAACAGCTTCTGGATGATGTTTTCGACATCTTCGCCGACGTAGCCGGCTTCGGTCAGCGTGGTGGCATCGGCGATGGTGAACGGCACGTTGAGCAGTCGTGCCAGGGTCTCGGCAAGCAGGGTCTTGCCCGAGCCGGTGGGCCCGATCAGCAGGATGTTGCTCTTGGCCAGTTCCACCTCGTCCTTGGAACGGGGGCCGGCTGCGTCGCCGCGGGTCTGCAGACGCTTGTAGTGGTTGTAAACGGCGACCGACAGCACGCGCTTGGCGCGCTCCTGCCCGATGACGTATTCATCCAGTACTTTCTTGATTTCCTGAGGCTTGGGGAGCTTGTCGCGGGTGCGCTCGGCACGCTCTTCGAGTTCTTCCCGGATGATGTCGTTACACAGCTCGACGCATTCGTCGCAGACAAAAACCGACGGACCGGCGATGAGCTTGCGTACCTCGTGCTGGCTCTTGCCGCAAAACGAGCAGTACAGAAGCTTGCCGTCATCATGCTTACCGCGAGAATCTTCGCTCATGCTTCCCTCAAAAGACCTCAGTGAACTTCACTATATATCAAGATATTGGCGGGGGACACCGCCAACCGGTCCTTAGGGTTTGGTCGGCAGCTCAGCGCGTTTCTCCAGCACAGAATCGATCAAACCAAAGGTTTTGGCCACTTCCGGGTTCATGAAGTTGTCCCGGTCGCTCGCCACCTTGATCTGCTCGGCCGACTTTCCAGTGTGTCTGGCTAAAATTCCGTTAAGCCGTTCACGAGTATCAAGAACATCCCGGGCGTGGATATCGATATCCGAGGCCTGACCCTGGAAACCGGCCGAGGGCTGGTGAATCATGATTTTGGAGTTGGGCAGCGAATAACGCTTGCCGGCGGCCCCACCGGCCAGAAGCACGGCCCCCATCGAGGCGGCCAACCCGACGCAAATGGTGCTGATATCGGGCTTGATGAATTGCATGCTGTCATAGATCGCCATGCCGGCGCTCACCGAGCCGCCCGGGGAGTTGATGTACAAGGCGATGTCCTTGTCCGGGTTCTCCGACTCCAGGTACAGCAACTGCGCGACCACCACATTGGCCATGTAGTCTTCCACCGGCCCGACGATGAAAATCACGCGCTCTTTGAGCAGCCGCGAGTAAATGTCGTAGGCTCGCTCGCCGCGGGCAGTCTGCTCGACCACCATCGGGACCAGATTCAAGGCGCGTGTATTCATCTAAAAACCTCTTACTCGATACGTAGGGGCGACAACCCCCGATTCAAGCTAACTGCATGACTTCTTTAAAGGAGGAATGTACCTCACGAACCTTGGCCTGGGTGAGGACACTGTCCACAACTTGGTCCTCGAGCACCAAATTTTCGATCTGACGCATCGCATTGGCGTTTTGACGATAGGCCTTCAGCAGGCCTTCCGGATCGCCGTAACTGCCCGCCATCTCGTTCAGCCGCTGTGTCACCCGCGCCTGATCGACACTGATTGCGTCGCGCTTGATGATTTCGTTGAGAATCAACCCCAAAGCGACCCGCCGCCGCGCCGGTTCTTCGAAGGGTTCCCGGGGCGGCGCCTTGGTTACATCCTGGTTGCCGGCGCGGCGCATGGCCTCCACCTGCATTTCCTGAATTTGCGATTCGACCAGAGATACCGGGAGTTCGACGGAGTTCGCCGCCAAAATGGCCTCCAACACCTGCTGTTTGAGTCGAGCCCGCAGGTTTTGCTGCAACTCCCGATTCAGATTATCAGCCACGTCTTCCTTTAGTTTGGCCAATCCACCGGATTCGACCCCTAATTGCTTGAAAAAGTGCTCGTCCAGCGCCGGCAATGCAGTGGACTCAACGCTCTTGACCTGGATTTTGAAAACCGCGGTCTTGCCAGCCAATTCGGTGGCCCGATAGTCGGCCGGGAACTGCAAGGTGACCTCTTTATCCTCACCCGCCTGGGCGCCGAGCAGGCTCTGCTCGATCTCGGGAAGCATTCGCCCCTGCCCCAGCACGATCGGCACGGCATCGCCCTTGCCGCCGGCAAAGGGCACGCCATCGATGGCGCCCTCGAAATCCACGGTCACTCGATCTTTGTCCTGCGCCGGGCGCTCCGCCGGGCTGTAAACCGGTCGCTCCGCGCGCAGCCGTTCGATCATGGCGTCCACGTCGTCATCCGTGATCGACGCTACCGTGCGCGTGATATCCAGGGTTTCAAGCGGCGCCAGCGTCACTTCCGGAAACACCTCGAAAGTGGCGACATACTTGATGCCCTGCCCCTCGCCCAGCGCCTGCGGCTCGATGCGCGGGTTGCCGGTGGGATTGAGCTGCTTTTGTGTCACGGCTTCCGCGAAGCTGGACTGAAGGAGATCGCCGACCACTTCGCGCTGCACTTGCGCGCCGAATTGCTGACGAATCACCGTCATGGGCGCCTTGCCCGGCCGAAAGCCGTTCAGGCGGGCCGTGCGGCTGATGGTCTTGAGCCGCGTCGATATTTCCCGATCGACGTGCTCCGCCGGAATCTGAACTTCCAGACGGCGCTCGAGCGCACCCGTATTCTCAACTGAAACCTGCATATCGATCCTTTGTTCGATTGAAGTGGTGCGAAAGGCGAGACTCGAACTCGCACGGGTTACCCCGCCAGCTCCTAAGGCTGGTGCGTCTACCAATTCCGCCACTCTCGCTTCGCAAAAGCCGGTAAGTGTACCTTAGCGCGGGCCGTTGTCGCGAACCAGCATCCGTGCCACCTCACGCAGCGCCGGCAGGCCTTTTTCCAACATGAAATACAAGGGACTGTCGCCATCGAAGGGATCGATTTCCCGCGGCGCGTTCACCCAGGCCCAGGCCCGGTCAGTCCGCGAATCCCGGTCGAGCGAGCGTTGAATACTGGCCAACAGCTGCACCCGCTCATGCTGATTGGAGGACAGCCGCGGCGCCTGCCCGAGCCGGTAGCGCTCCAGCACTTGCGGGGAGGGAATTTTCAGCAGTCGGCATTGCTGCAGGGGCGACAGTTCCCAGGCATCGGCGATGGCGAAAAACCGCCTCAACGCCGTCAGTGTGTTGTGCCGCGCCGTGCGGCGCGATGAGGGCTGCAGGATCAGCCGCGGCCGGGAACGGGGCTTAGTCTTGGAACGCAAAGCGATCGCTCACAATAGGGCACCCAGCATACCCCGATTGATATGATGCGCGTCACCCATGACACAAACCTTCGAACAACGTCTTGCTCGCGCGCAGGCCACGACCCTGGTGTGCGTCGGTCTGGATCCTGACCCGGCCAAGCTCCCCGCTGATATCCGCTCCGCGCCGGCGCCGCTGCTCGCATTCAATCAGCGGATCGTGGATGCCACGCACGATATCGCCGCTGCCTACAAGCCGCAGATCGCCTTTTATAGCGCGCTTGGCGCCGAGGACCAGCTGGCATCGAGCATCGCCTACATTCGCGAGCGGGCTCCGGGCGCGCTGGTCATTCTGGATGCCAAGCGCAACGACATCGGCAACACCGCACAAGCCTATGCGCGCGAAGCCTTCGACCGCTATGGCGCGGACGCGGTGACCGTCAATCCCTACATGGGCGAGGACTCGGTGCAGCCTTTCCTGGAGCGTGAAGATCGCGGCGCCATCCTGCTGTGCCGCACCTCGAATCCCGGCGCGCGGGATTTCCAGGACCTGGTGAGCGACGGATTGCCGTTGTACGCTCACGTGGCCCGGCGCGCCGCGGAGCGCTGGAATGCCAAGCGCAATCTCATGCTGGTGGTGGGCGCCACCTTCGCGCAGGAAATGGCCGGGCTGCGTGAGGCGCATCCGCAGATACCCTTCCTCGTCCCTGGCATCGGTGCGCAGGGCGGGGACCTGGATGCGACCCTGCAGGCGGGACTGGATGTGAACGGCGCCGGTCTTTTGATCAATTCCTCGCGTGGCATCATCTACGCCGGCGGCGGCCACGCCGCCGCCATCCGGGCGGCCGCGCTGGAGTTACGAGAAGCCATCGAGCGCAGGCGCGCCGGCAACAAGTCGGATCGCTAGTTCGGATCACCCAGTCGGATTGGGCGCATCCACCGGCGCGATCAGCGCAGCCTGATTATTCGCCGGCCGGTTCACCTGGGTGCTGACCGGCCAGGCGACCATGCGCTCCGCCGGATAGGGTTTGAGCGCCGCCCAGGCCTGCTCGGGGGTTCCGCTCAACCACGCGTCGCGGTCTTCCTCGGCGAGAATCGCCGGCATGCGCTGCTTGGCGTTGTGGATGCGCGCCAGCAACTCGTTCGCCGGCAGGGTGATGTGAACGCAGGATTCGATCGGCTCTGCGTCTGCGGCGCGCGAACTGTCCCACAGCCCCGCGAACGCGAAATTCTCCTGATCGTTGAGATGAATATAAAAAGGCTGCTTGGTCTTGCCGTCCGCCTGCACCTGCCATTCATAGAACCCCGAAGCGATGACCGCGCAACGCTGACCGCGCTTCCAAGGCCCGCGGTAGCTGGCCGCGGTCTGCACGGTCTCGATGCGCGCGTTGATGGTGGAATAGGTTGGCGCGATGCCTCTGGCGAAGAACGGAATCAAACCCCAGCGCAGCAGGACCAGTTCATTGCCCTGCGCGCCGTGCCGCACCACCGGCACCGATTGCGTCGGCGCGACGTTGTAGGATTCAAATGGCGGCACGTGCCGGATCAAATGCCAGTCGCGCTCCAACGCCGCTTCGATCTTGGCAACGTAACGGCCACACATCACAGGCCCAATGCATCCAGCGTGCGGTATACGAGTATGGAAGGCGCCAGAAACCACGGCCGTCCCGCATACAGCGGCCGTGTCGGAAATTTCAGACTGTCGAATGCCGTGCGGCCTTCCGGCAGACCCAGCATTTGCTGACCGATGCGCCGGCCGAAGTAAGTGGCCATGGGCACGCCCGAGCCGCAGTAGCCCATGCAATGGAACAAGCCCTCGCGCTGGCCCAGATGCATCAGCCGGTCGAAGGTGAACGCCACCGTGCCGACCCAGGCGTGGGTGATGGCGGCATCTTGAAGCTGCGGAAAGATCTGCAGGAGCATCTGGCGCATTCGCGGCACGACCGCCAGCGCGTTCTTCTCCGCCAGCGCGGCGCGTCCGCCGAAAATGACACGCTGGCCGTCCGGTGAGGGCCGGTAATAAGCCACCACCCGGCGCGTATCGCCCACGATGCGGCCATGCGGAATCAGCGCCCGCATCCGCTCCAGCCCCAACGGTTCGGTAGCGATTTGATAGCTGCCGATGGGAATGACGCGGCGCCGCTCCCATGGCGACAGCGGGCCGGTGTACCCATTGGTGGCGATGAGCACCTGCCGCGCGTGCACGATTCCGCGAGCGGTTTGCAGTTCGAATCCCGATGAGCTCCTTTGCAGCGCGCTCACCGCGCACTCGTGAATCACGTTCGCACCGGCCGCGCGCGCCCTGGCGAGCATCGCGATCAGCAGCTTCGCCGGATGCACGGCGGCATCATCGTGGTAGATCAGGCCGCCGTGATAAAAGTCGGTGGCGATTTCCTGCGCCTGATCCGCGCGCTGCACGACGCTGATGCGCTGATCCAGCCCGGTCGACTGTTGTTCGGCTTCGCGACGCAGCGCGTCAAAGTGCTTGCGTGTGTGAGCGCCATAGAATGCGCCCACGGGGCGCCAGTCGGCATCGAGTCCTTCTTCGGTTGCCAACGTGCGCAGATGCTCCACGGCGGCAAACCCTTCGCGGCAGATGCCCATCGCGACCTGTGCGCCATGACGCGCCGACAGCTGCGCAAACGTGGGCTTGATGCTGTAGGCCACCTGCCCGCCGTTGCGGCCCGAACAACCCTCGCCGAAGCGGCCGGCATCCAGAACCAGCGTCGAGCGGCCGGCGGCGGCGGTCTCTCGAGCGGCGCACAATCCGGTGTAACCGGCGCCGATCACCGCGATGTCCACGTCGCGCGGCAGATCGGCGCCCGGGTCGGCCGGCGCTGCGACATCGCTCAGCCAGAAAGGCGATATTGATATCGGCTGCGGCTGCGATGCTAAAGTGCGCGTTGTCTGTATCATCGCTGCGACAATAACCCAAAATAAAAGAGGATTTTGATGAAGTTACTTTCGTTTTCCATCAACGGCAAGTCCAGTTTTGGCGCGTTGGTGGATGAACGCGTTTTCGATCTTGCGCCACGCCTGCCGCCGGCCATCACCGATCTGCGCGCCCTGCTCGCTGCCGGCGGTTTTGGCCTGGCGAAAAAGAGCATTGCCGGCGCAATCGCCGACCACGCGGTGTCGGACGTGGCTTTCGAGCCGGTCATCGGCAACCCGGCGAAAATCCTGTGCATCGGCCTGAACTACGAAAATCATCGCCTCGAAACAGCGCGCGCGAAGACCGACCACCCCACCGTGTTCACGCGTTTCGCCGACACGCAGATCGGACACGAGGGCACCATCATCAAGCCGCGGCATTCCAACAAAGTGGACTACGAGGCGGAACTTGCGCTGGTCATCGGCAAGCCAGGCCGCGACATACCGGCACAAAACGCACTTGACCACGTGGCCGGCTACGCGTGCTACAACGATGTGTCGATCCGCGACTACCAGAACCACACCACCCAGTTCACGCCGGGCAAGAACTTCCCGGGAACCGGGCCTTTCGGTCCTGCGCTGGTCAGTCCTGACGAACTCGGTGCATTCGGATCCCAGCGCATCCAGTCCCGGCTCAACGGCAAGATCATGCAGGACGCCACACTGGGCGAGATGATCTTCCCGGTTCCGGCATTGATCGCGTACATTTCCCAATGGACCCGGCTCGACGTCGGCGATGTCATCGTCACCGGCACCCCGGGCGGCGTCGGCGTCAAACGCGTGCCGCCGGTGTACATGGCCGACGGCGATGAGATCATCGTGGAAATCGACGGCGTCGGGCTGTTGCGTAACCGTATCGTTGCAGGATAAGGAAACACCCCGGATGAGGAATCACCGATGAACAGGCCGATCGCCTTGTACAAGTCTTCGCGGCTCGGTGCGCTGTTGCTTGGTGCGATGCTGGGGTCGGCTGCCACCGCGGCGGAACCCCAGGCGGTTGCCGCATCGGCTGCCACACCCACCGCCGCGGCGCCGTTCTCAGCCCTGCGCGGCGACCGCGCCAGTGGCTGGCTCGGTCAGACGCGCTCCGAAGTGCTGGCGCGCCACGGTGTCGTGGCCACCAGTCAGCCGCTGGCCGCACAAGCTGGATTGCAGATCCTGCGCGAGGGAGGCAACGCTTTTGACGCCGCGGTGGCCACCGCAGCCGCCTTGAATGTGGTGGAACCGGGCAGCGCCGGCATCGGCGGCGACGTGTTCGTCATCGCCTGGCTGGCGAAGGAAAAGCGGCTGGTGGCATTGAACGGCAGCGGACGCGCGCCCTCGGGCGCAACGCCGGCGCACCTGGCCGCGCGCGGTTATAAAGACCACATTCCCCTGCACGGCATCGACTCGGTGACGGCACCGGGCGCGGTGGATGCGTGGGATGCGCTGCTGAAGCGGGCCGGCACGTTGAGTTTCAAACAAGTGCTCGAGCCGGCGGCGCGGATTGCCGAACAGGGATTCGCCGTCACCGAACGCATACAAAATGATTGGATCTACGGCGCCGAGGTGCTTGCGGCGGATCCGGATTCGGTGAAGACCTATCTGGTCAACGGCAGACCGCCGCAACCTTACAGTGTGTTTCGCAATCCGGATCTTGCGCATGCGTTTCGCGTGCTGCAAAGCGGCGGCCGCGACGCGTTTTACAATGGGGAAATCGCCGCGTCCATCCTGACCAAATCACGCGCGCTCGGCGGCACGATGAGCGCGGCTGATCTGGCCGGCACGCGCGCCACGTGGGAGACGCCGCTGACGACCAGTTACCACGGCTATGACGTGTATGAGTTTCCGCCCAATACGCAAGGCTTTGCCGTACTGGAAATGCTGAACATCCTGGAAGTTTGCGCGCCGCGGCTGGGCGTGAATCTGGCGGCGCTCGGACCCGCCGCTCCAACCTACTGGCACCTGATGATCGAGGCCAAGAAGATCGCCTACGCGGATCTGTATGCCTACAACGGCGACCCCGGTTTCGTGCGCGTTCCGGTCGAGCGTCTGACATCCAAGTCCTATGCCGGTGAGCAGTGCCAGCGCATCGACATGCACAAGGCCGCCACACCGGACTCGCGTGGCGACCCGGTCGGCGGCACGGTTTACGTGGCCGTGGCGGACCGCTGGGGCAACATGGTGTCCTACATTTACAGCGTGTACGACACCTTCGGCTCCGGCATCACCGTGCCCGGTTATGGTTTCGCACTGAACAACCGCGGCGCCTTGTTCTCACTGCATCCGGACAGCCCCAACCTCATCGCACCGGGCAAGCGTCCGTTTCATACACTGCTGCCCGGATTCGTGATGAAGGACGGTCAGCCACTGACGGCCTTCGGTCTGATGGGCGGCAGCCAGCAGGCACAGGGCCACGCACAGGTGCTCGTCGACATGATCGACCTGGGCGCCAATCCGCAGGCCGCCAGCGACGCCGCTCGTTTCTCCCACGCGCAGGCCACCAACACCGTGAGCCTGGAGAGCGCGCTTTACAATCAGGTGGGCGATGCGCTCAAGGCGCTGGGCCACCATGTCATCGCCGCGAACGGCGATGACATGGGCGGCTATCAGGCCATCACCTATGTGGCGACTCCCGCTGCGAATCGCCCCGCGCAGACCGGCGCCGACCCGCAGTCCGTACCCGGCGTGTACCGCGCCGGGTCGGATCATCGCAAGGACGGCGCCGCGGTGGGCTGGTAGCGGATCAGATGCCGCAAGCCAGCGGAATTTCCCCGTCCTTGAACTTGCCGTCGATCTCGGCCTCGGCTTCCAGCCAGTCTTCCAGCTCGAACCCGGATTCGAAACCGCGGCGTTCCGCGCGATAGTACGCAGCTTCGGCGATCATCGCATTGCGACGCTCGGTGTCGAGCGCCGCCTTCGTGCGCGTGACGCTGACATTGACGAGATCTGCGACCGGAGCATGCGGCTTCATCTGGCTTGAAGCGGGCTTGGCGGATGTCAAAGTGATGGTTTCAACCTGCATGGCCATGAGCGTAACCTCCAGTGTGGAATAGGTTTCGTCGGCGTCGATGGTAGTCCGGCGCGGCAACCGGCGCGATGCGAGCCTTCGCCTACCAAGGGTGGATCACTACGTAAGCGAAAAGTTCATCCGCGCTTCCACGTATTGCGGCTGCGCGGCGAATGCGCGTACCGTCAGCCGGCGGTACAATGCCGCAGAGAGCAAGCCAATTGAGTTACTCAGTGCACGATTCGGACTTTCCGCACTTCCAGGAGGAGTTGCGCGCCCGGGCTCACGCCCTGCGCGCAGAAGTCCGCGACACCTTGC
This sequence comes from Pseudomonadota bacterium, assembly GCA_025357635.1. Lineage (GTDB taxonomy): Bacteria > Pseudomonadota > Gammaproteobacteria > Steroidobacterales > Steroidobacteraceae > TMP-86. Next base: position 19,791 of record JANXOV010000157.1, on the reverse strand, counting down.
TGAAAAGCAATCGCGAGCAATACGCGGAGCTCGCCGGTCAGGTGCACGATGCCGGCGAAGAATCCCTTGCCGATCTGCTGGTGGATGTAAACCAGGCGGAAATCGCCCGCGATATCCGTGAGCTTCGTGATATCGAGGCGGCGCAGCGCCGCATCGCCAACGGCAGCTACGGCATTTGCCTGGATTGCGATGAAAACATCGCCCGCGCCCGCCTGGATGCCTATCCGACCGCGAAGCGCTGCTTGAAGTGCCAGCAGGCGCACGAGAAAGCCCAGGGAGCGCGGCCGCCCTCTTCTCTTTAAGCTTGCCGCGGCGGCTATTCGAACCTCGTTACTCGATCTGGATGGTGCGCAGGTAATCCGTCAGCCGCGCAATGAGCTCGTCCGTGCGGCGCTGCGGATCTGTGTACCCCGCGTTCTGATTTTGCAGATAGAACTCAAATCCCCACACCGGCATTTCACGCGTGCCATGCGGCGGCAGCGTCTTGCGGCCGTCGATGATTTTTTGAATCTGTTCGGCGGGGAAGGTGCCGCCGTGACGGTGCGCAACGCGCGTCAGATCCGGCACCTCAATTCTGAACCCCTTGGCCACCGGACCATCCCCACGGCCGCGATCGCCATGGCAGCTGGAACAAAAGCGCTTGTACAGCTGAGCCCCGCTGTAGCCGGAAAAATCCTCGGCGCGCGCCGAGACAGAGGCGAAGATCAGCAGAATCATGGCAATGATGAGTGCAAGTACAATGTGTCGGGCATGAGTGGTCATAGAACCTCCATCGGTCAGTCCATGCTTGGCCGAACCTGACACGTAGTCAATCCGTATTCCTACGCAGTCCGCGCCCAAGTCGCGACATCGCCCGGGTTCCTGCTCATCCAGGACGCCAGGCATTGTCGATCTTACCGTCGACAATGCCGATCCGCCGGTCAGCGGCCGCGGCGAAGGACCCGTCGTGCGTGACGGCAACCACGGTGGTGGCCGTCTCGCGGGTCAACCCGCGCAGGATCTGGCGCACGTTAGCGCTGGAAACCGAATCCAGGTTGCCGGTGGGCTCGTCGGCCAGGATCACCAGCGGCTCGTTCGCCAGCGCGCGCGCGATGGCGACCCGCTGGCGTTCGCCACCGGATAACTGATGCGGGCGTTTCGCGCTCTGCGCGCCGATGCCGAACCGCTCCAAAAGTTCGCGCGCGCGCGTTCTGGCCGAATCGTCGCTGAGCTTGCCCAGCCGGCGCATCGGCAGCAGCACGTTTTCCATCACGGTGAATTCAGCCAGCAAAAAATGAAACTGAAAAATGAAGCCGAGCTTCTCCAGCCGCCGGTTGGCCAGTTCGTCCTCGCCGTAACGGGAGGTGTCATCGCCGTCTAGCAGCACGCGCCCGGCCGTCGGCACGTCGAGCAGGCCCAGCAGGTACAGAAGCGATGACTTCCCCGATCCTGAGGGGCCCATGATGCAGACGAATTCGCCGCGCTCGATGTCCAGGTTCACGCCGTCCACCAGCGTCACTGGCACCTCACCCGAGAGCCGGCGGACGACACCCGCCGCGCTCAGCACCGCGCTCACGCGGCACCGCGCAATATATCCACCGGATGCAGGCGGCCCGCCCGCCGCGCCGGCAGGTACGAGGCCGCAATACAGGAGATCAAAGCGAACGCCGCGGCCAGCGCATACTGCGTCACGCTCCAGTCCAGCGGCAGATGCTGGGTCTCGGTGACGCCGGGTATCTTGAATTGAATCGAAGCCAGCACGCGCATCAATCCTAACCCGCAGGCCACCCCGACCGCGCTGCCGATCAGGCCGATGATCACGCCTTCGATCAAAAAGATGCGGCGGATGTCGCGCGAATGAAACCCCATCGACTTCAGGATCGCGATGTCACGGGTCTTCTCCATCACGATGGTGGACAGCGTGTTGTAGATGCCGAAGGAAGCGACGATGAGGATCGCCGACACCACGCTGTACATGATGATGCGCCGGATCAGCAGCAGGCTGAGGAAATCCTCCGACGCTTCGATCCAGGACAGCGATTTGTAGCCCACGGCCCGTTCGATACGCTGCGCCACCACCCGCGCCTGATACGGATCGGTCAACTGGATCACGAAGCGATTGACCCGGTTGGGCCGCTCGAGCAGCATTTGTGCGCGCTTGAGCAGGGTGAAGGTCTGCGTTTCATCCACCGATGCGTTGCCCATGCGGAACACGCCCACCACTTTCATCGGGCGGTTGACGCCGCTGGGCGCGGTGACGCTGACCGTGCTGCCCAACCACAAACCAAATTTGTCCGCCAGGCCCTTGCCGATCACGATGCCGTTGGGATTGGCACTCAACGCATCCAGGGAACCCGCGACTGTCTTCTCCTCGATGGTGGAGACGTTTTTCATTTTCGACGGCACGATGCCCGACAGCGTGACTCCGTGTTCGCGTCCTGCAAAGGTCAGCACAGCCGAGCCCACCAGCATGGGCGCCGCGCGCAAGCCGGGCAGCGACTCCACGAAGGCCAGCTTCTGCCGGTAGCCGCGAATGCCGCGCGTCTCGGTCTTCGGCTTCACGTGACTGATGTGCACCGCGCCGTCCGCCCACCGCAATGCCGCCGGTTGAACGGCTGCCGAACGGAACTCATCCGAGACTGTGATGTGCGCGCTGTTATCCACCAGCCGCTTGAGAAAGTCGCGCTCGGAGCCGCTCATCAGGGAGGACACTGCCAGGAAGAAGGCCACGCCCAGCACCACGCACGACAAGGACACCAGCGTTTGCCGGCGGCGGCTGGTCAAGTGTGTCAGGGCGATGCTGGACTGCAGGCCCATCAGCGCGCGCCCGAGGCGGGAGCTGCCGCGGGCGCGCGCGTTCTGGCGCGTCTGCCTTCGCGCAATGCATCGGTGGGCAATTGCACGACCTCATCGCCGGCATCGATGCCCTGCAATATCTCAGTGCGCGTTTCCCCCGCGAGCCCGCTTTTCACCGGCTGACGATGCAGGCGCCCACCGCGCACGACCCAGACCGCACCCCCCTCCAGCAACGCCGTCGTCGGCACGAGCAGCGCGTTGTCGCGCTGAGACACGATCAAGTTGGCATCCACGGTCATGCCAACGGCGAGCGGACCCGGATCGAGCAGGTGGATGCGCACGCGATAGCTGCGCGCCACGGGATCGCCCTTGGGAGTGATGGCGCTCACCTCGCCTTCGAAGATGCGTCCGGACTGCGAATCCGCGCGCAGCAACACCTTCTGGCCGGCGAACGCCCGCGGAATGTCTTCCTCGTCCACCTCCGCCGTTACGCGCAGCGGCGCACAACAGGACAGATAGAAAATTGGCTGTCCGACCGGAATGAACTGACCGATTTCACCATCGCGCCGGATGATGGTGCCCGTCGCGGGCGACACCAGGTTCATGAAATCACGCTGCGAACGGGCACGCTGCAGTCCAGCCTGCGCCGCTTCCCAATCCGCTCGCGTCTTCGACAACTCGATTGTCGCGGCCACCTGCCGCTTGACGAGTTCCTGCGTGCGTTGAAATTGATCGCGGGCAAAGCGCTCGCGCGCTTCCAGTTCCAGCACGGTGCTTGCCAGATCCTCATCCTCCAGCCGCGCCAGCACCTGACCTTTGGCAACGCTATCGCCTTCGTCTGCATTCATCCGCACCAACCGGCCCGAAACTCGCGGCGCGATCGGCAGCATCACCGAGGGTTCAACGATTCCTGTCGCGTAGATGGCATCGACCGCCGGCCCGCGTACCGGACGAGCCACCTCGACCGGGAGCGGCGAGTTGAACCACCACCAGAGGCCGGCCAGCGCGCCGAGCACGAGGAGTGCGCTCACAATGAGGCTAGTGCGACGCATTTAGCTCATCAAACGAGGATCGTGATCGCAAGCCGCTCAGCGCAGGAATGAGGGTTCTCCAAGAATAGCCCAGCCAGAGACTGTAAAGGGCCGGGTCTGCCGGCCGAATCCGTAGTAAACCTTAGAGCTTACGCGCTTCTGCTCATCGCGGAATTGCGCCGTCCGGGCGCAGCCGCTGCAACAGGCGCGGCAATGACGACTCGACCTCGTCGGCCGCCGTATCCACTTCAATGACATCGATTCCCTCTTCTGCGTGCACCGGCTCCTGCTGAATGATCTGCCATTCCAGCACCTCGATGCCAGCCTCCGATGCATCCGCGCCCAAGGAGCGCCGTTGTGTAACCCGCCGCCTCAATACATCCGGCGGCGCCGTGCAGCGGATGAATCGCAAAGGCACAGCGCGCCCCAAGGCCAACTGCACGAATTGCCGTCGCTCCTCGCGGCGTAGAAACGTGGCATCGACGATGGCATCGTATCCACCGGCAAGAATCTCCTCGGCGCAGGCGGCCAGGTGCGCATACAGCTGCCGGCTGCCGGCGGGCGAATACACCCCCTGCCGCAATTGCGCGCCCGATCGTGCCTGCTCCGCCAGTCCCGCGAGCCGCTTTCGCTCCACATCCGAACGCACATGAACTGCGTCAAAGGCGGTCGCGAGTTTTCCCGCGAGCCAGGTCTTGCCCGAACCCGACAGGCCCGACATCAGCACCAGCATCGGATGCCGCGGTGCGAGCGAGCACCGCGCCGTCTGCAGATAAGCCTGATGCGGCTCGGGCGGCTCGGACAGCGCGTTCACCTTGGCGCGCACCAGCGCGTGATGGGATTTGTAGACATCGAGCACCCGGCACAGGCCAAAGTCTGCACTCTGCGCCAGATAGCCGGCAAGAAAGGCATGACCATGCCCGGCGTACCCGCGCGCATCGAGGTCCGCCAGTAAGAACGCGACCTCCTCGGCCACATCGGTCCAACGGAACGCCGGCTCGAATTCCATGCAATCGAAAGGAACCAGATGATCCTGCAGGCGCACGATGTTGCGCGCATGCAAGTCGCCGTGGCACTCGCGCACCCGTCCGGCCGATGCGCGCATCGCCATGCCGGACTGAAGCGCATCCAACCGCGCGATCAGGGCGGCGCGAAAGTCCACCTCGAGGCCTGCCTGCAGGGACTGATCGATGTTCTCCAGCAGCAGCTTGCGCACCGTGTCCGGCCGGCCCCAGGAATCGTGCGCCGTTGCCAGCGGCAGGCGGGTGTGGACTTGCGCCAATTCCCGGCCGAACCGCTCCAGTTCGGCAGGATCGATGGCCCCGACCTCGAGCAGCCGGTCCAGCTCCTGCGAGCGGTCGAATTGCCGCATGCGCACCGCCTGCTCGATGACCGCCCCGCCGCCGCCGACGCAGGCCTCACCGTTCACCGATGTGATCTCGACGATATCCAGGTACAGCGTCGGGGCGAAGCGGCGGTTCAGCCGCAGCTCTTCGGCGCAATAAAAGGCGCGCCGCTGCGCCGTGCGCAGATCGATGAAGGCGTAGTGAACCGGGCGTTTGATCTTGTAAGCGAACTCGCCGGTGAGAAGGACCCAGGAGACATGCGTTTGCACCAGCTGTACGCGCTCCACCGCGTGCGGATAGGCGCGCGGGCTCAGAAGGCCGGCAAGATGAAGCGGCAGCGCGGCGGACATTGGGAACCGATATTACGTAATCTTCAGGCGGCTGCATGCTGCAATGCGGACGGCGGACAGGGGGACCCCCTGTGCAGCGCGACAATCGGCTCGCAAACCGTCATCATTACAGCCATTATGGAACCCAACGCTGCCGGAAGCGCTCACGCTTAATGCCCAGTAAAATTCCCCCTGGCGAGACCCGCGGCTGGATCGTGCCGATCGGCGGCGCCGAAAACAAGGAAAATGACCGCCACATTCTGGAGCGTTTCATTCGCGTCTCGGGCGGCTCGGATGCCAATATCGTCGTCATCCCCACTGCCAGCCGCATGCACGAGACCGGCCCCCGCTACGAGAAGCTGTTCAAGGAGCTGGGCGCCGAGCAGGTGACGGTCATGGACTTCGACACGCGCCGCGATTGCCAGGAGCCCGGCCGGCTGCAGCGCATCGACGAGGCCAGCGGCATCTTCTTCACCGGCGGCAATCAGCTGCGCCTCACGACCTTGTTGGGCGGCACGGCGGTGGCGAAGCTCATCCGCACGCGCAATGCCCATGGCGTCACCGTCGGCGGCACCAGCGCGGGCGCCAGCATTTTGAGCGAGCACATGATCGCCTTCGGCGATGAGGGTTCCTCGGTGATCTCCGGCAGCGTACGGCTGGCGCCGGGACTGGGACTCACCAACCGCTTCATCATCGATCAGCACTTCCGCCAACGCGACCGCCTCGGCCGACTGATCACCGCACTGGCTTATAACCCCTTCGCGGTGGGCATTGGTCTGGACGAAGACACGGCTGCCTTCATCGGACCGGATGAAACCATCGAAGTCGAAGGCAGCGGCGGGGTGACGGTCCTGGATGCATCCGACGTCAGCTTCTCCTCCATGAGCGATGTGAGCGAGGGCCAGCCGGTCTGCATGCTCGGACTCAAGTTGCACATTCTGGTCGCGGGTGCGACATTCAATCTGCACACGCGACTGGCTTGCGCAGGCAAGTTGGCACAGACGAAAGAATAACAAGGCCGCGTGGTTGCGGCGGAAGGGCGTCCCATGCGCATTGTCGATCGTTCCGTCTACGTTGGCCCGTCCCTGTACGCAAGGTTTCCTGTCATCCGACTGGAGCTGGACTTGGGCGCGCTCGAGGCATGGCCCACGGGACGTTTGGGCAGTTCCTTCGTCGATGCGCTGGCCGCTGCGTTGCCCGGTCTTCAGGAACACGGCTGCTCCTACCGCGAGTCCGGTGGTTTTTTCCGGCGCATGCGTGAAGACGATGGCACGTGGCTCGGGCATGTGCTGGAGCATGTCGCGATCGAACTGCAGAACATGGCCGGTGAAGAAGTCACTTTCGGCAAGACGCGCGCGGCGGGTGCGCCCGGCGTCTACACCGTCGTCTATGAATATGCGCAGCGCGACGAAGGCATCGCCGCAGGGGATTTGGGAATGAAGCTGCTGTGCTCGCTGCTGCCCGCGCAGATCAGACCGCCGGACTGCGTGCCAGCCGATTGGAGCTGGGAGGCGGCACGCGATGAATTCATCCGCTACGCGCAGCGCCGCGCGCTCGGACCGTCCACTTCAGCCCTGGTGCGAGCCGCCGAAAAGAATGACATCCCCTGGCTGCGCCTGAACGACCAGTCCCTCGTGCAGCTGGGCCACGGCAAGTTCCAGCAACGCATTCAGGCCACGGTCACCAGCCGCACCTCGCACATCGCCGTGGAGCTGGCAAGCGACAAGGAAGAGACCAACAAGATTCTGGCGACACTGGGATTGCCGGTGCCGAAGCAGGAGCTCGTGCAAAGCAAAGGCCAGGCCATCCGCGCCGCGCAGCGCATCGGTTTCCCGGTGGTCACCAAACCCTATAACGGCAATCACGGCCGCGGCATCTCCATCCGTCTCACCAGCGATGAGGAGGTGGCGCAAGGCTTTGCCGTGGCATGCGAACATTCACGCTCAGTGATCGTCGAGACATTCCTGGAAGGCGATGACCACCGGCTGCTGGTGGTCAACGGCGAACTGGTGGCCGCCACCCGGCGCACGCCGGGCCATGTGGTCGGCGACGGCGCACATACCATCGCGCAGCTGATCGACATCGTGAATCAGGATCCGCGCCGCGGCGTGGGGCATGAAAAAGTGCTGACGCGTCTGGAACTGGACGCGCAGGCGCAGAAAATGCTGGAGCGCGTGGATCTTAACGCCGATTCCATTCCACCGCCCGGAGAGACGGTGTTCCTGCGTTCCACCGCGAATCTTTCCACCGGCGGCACGGCAACCGACGTCACCGACGTGATCCACCCCGACAATCGCGAGATGGCCGAGCGTGCGGTGCGCGCCATTGGCCTGGACGTCGGCGGCGTGGATTTTCTTTCGCAGAACATCACCGAAAGTTATCGCAGCATCGGCGGCGGCATCTGCGAGGTGAATGCGGCGCCCGGCTTTCGCATGCACGTGGCGCCCAGCGAAGGCAAGGGACGCGACGTCGCCACGCCCGTCATCAACATGCTGTTTCCGCCCGGCGCTCCGGCGCGCGTGCCCATCGCCGCCATCACCGGCACCAACGGCAAGACCACGACGGCTCGCATGCTTGCGCATCTGACCAAGATGGCGGGTTTCACGCCAGGCCTGACCACCACCGATGGCGTCTACATCGACGGCCAGCGCACCGTGTCGGGCGATATGACGGGGCCGGTGTCGGCACGCATGGTGCTGGCCGATCCGCAGATCGACATTGCGGTGCTGGAGACTGCACGCGGCGGCCTGCTGCGCGCGGGCATGGGCGTGCGCGAGGTCAACGTCGGCGGCGTGCTGAACGTGCAGTCCGACCACCTGGGTCTGAAGGGCATCGACACGCTCGAGCATCTGGCGGAATTGAAACGCATCGTGGTGGAGATTGCGACCGACTGTGCCGTGCTCAATGCGGATGATCCGCTGGTGCTGAAGATGTCGGGCTACACCGAAGCGAAGAACATCTGCTATGTGACCATGAACCCGCAGCACATGCTGGTGCGCGAACACATCCGCGCCGGCGGGCGCGCGTGTGCGCTCGAGGCCGGCGTCAACGGTCAGATGATCACCCTGTACGACCGCGGCGGCCACATTCCGCTGCTGTGGACTCACCTGATTCCGGCGACGCTCGAGGGGCGCGCCACACACAATGTGCAGAATGCCATGTTCGCCGCCGCGATGGCCTTTTCGCTCGGAATCAAGCTCGATGCGATTCGTCAGGGCCTGCGCACCTTCGACTCCACCTTCTTCCAGGCCCCCGGGCGCATGAACGTGTTCAACGAACATCCCTTCAAGGTGCTGTTCGACTACGGACATAACGCGCACGCGGTGGGCATGATGGCGGATCTCGCGCGCCGTCTCGATGTCACGGGCCGGCGCATCGTCGTGCTCGCAGGTCCCGGCGACCGGCGTGATGAGGATCTGGTCGCCATAGCGCACGCGGTTGCCGGCCGATTCGATCACTACATCTGCCGGCGCGATGACAATTTGCGCGATCGCGCAACCGACGAAGTGCCGCGCCTGCAGGCGCGCGCCTTGAAGGCCGCCGGTGTGCCCGACAGCGCCATCTCCATCATTCCCGATGAACAGGATGCCATCGATGCGGCCTTGCGCATGGGCGAAGCCGGCGACCTGCTGCTGATTTTTGCCGACGCACTGGTGCGTTCGTGGAAGCAGATCACCAAGTTCAAATCCAGCACCGCGCCGGGACCGGCTGCTGCACCCTTGCATTCCGCGGCGGCAGATTCAAAGGTCAGCGGCATCAGCGGCGGAGCGTTTGCCGATCTCGGAGCGCCGATTACCGAGGCGGCACTGGACTTCCAAAGCGAAGGCCTCCTGCGGGATGAGCGCGGCATTCGCGTGGCGCCGGAAGCCGAGGACTGATCATCTCGTCCGCGCTGCCGTTCGAGGATTCGCGCCGCCTCACGGGCGCGAATCTGTTCTTCGCGTCCACGGGCGCAGTGCTCGAAGCGCTCGGAGCCTGCATCGATGACGGGCTGATCGGCGCCTGGCGCGCCCGGATTGAGCAAGCCGGTGCGCGATTGGGCTGGCTCAACCAACAGATTGTTGCGCGCCGGCACGCCGCGGGCGTATCTCTGGCCATCACCGCGCCCATCGATCAATTGTTTCTGGCAACTGAAGTGAACGAGTGGGCGCTGTGTGCGGCGCTGTTCGAACAGGATCCCATCCGGTGGAGTGAACTGGAAACAGCGCTGATCGCGCAGGCCGTGGAGACCGCCGACAACAGTGCCGCGCCCGCCTCGACCTTGCCGCCGACAATTGAAGAGTCCGCTGCCTTCCTGCGCTTCGATCAGCTGTCCCGCCTTGAATCCAAGCCGGCACTGCGCGCATTGCTGGAGGCTGCCACGGTGCGCGGGCTGCCCTATGTCGTGGACGAATCGGATCTGACCCTGGGGACCGGCGCGGGTGGTCGCGATTTTCCACTGGCCCGATTGCCTGCCGTTGCTGAGGTCCGCTGGGAAGAGCTGCAGGACATCCCGACGGCGCTGGTCACCGGCTCCAACGGCAAGACCACGACGGTTCGGCTTCTGGCCGCTCTTGCACGAGCCCACGGTTGGCGCGCCGGTTACAACTGCACGGACGGCGTATACCTCGGCGAGGAGGCGTTGGCGCTGGGCGACTATTCTGGACCTGCGGGCGCACGCATGGTGATGCGCGATCGGCGCACGCAAGCCGCCATTCTGGAGACCGCGCGCGGCGGCATCCTGCGCCGCGGGATCGCGGTGTCGCAAGCGCATACGGCTGTCGTCACCAATGTGAGCGCCGACCATTTCGGTGAGTACGGCATCGATGACCTCGCGGGGCTGGCGCAGGTGAAACTCGCGGTGGCATCCGTGGTGCCCGCGAATGGACTGCTGGTGGTGAATGCCGCGGATCCGCAGCTGCGTATGCATGCCGAAGATCTCGTGCGCCGATTCGGCCGCAGTCCGCTGTTGGGCTGGTTCACCGCGGAATCGGATCAGGAATTGTTGCGCGAACATCGCTTGCGCGGCGCATCGACTTGCGGCGTGCGCGCCGGACGGCTGCACCTGACCCACGGCGGCGTCGATCACGATCTAGGACCGATTGCCGCCATGCCCCTGTCGATGGAGGGGATTGCGCTCTACAACGTGGCCAATATGGCCGGCGCAGCGCTGGCCGCAGTCGCATTGGGCATCGAACCGAAGACGATCGCCACGGTGCTCCTGCAATTTGGCCGCGACCCGCAGGACAACCCCGGACGGATGATGCGTTACGAGGTAGGTGGTGTGACGGTGCTCATCGACTATGCTCATAATCCCGATGGATTGCGCGGTTTTCTCAAGGTCGCCGATCACTTGCGCAGCGGCGCCGGCCGTCTCGGACTGCTGCTCGGTCATGCCGGGAATCGCAAGAACGAGGACATCGAGGAACTGGCGCAGGCGGCTGCGGAGTTCAAACCGGACCTGGTGGTCGTGAAGGAAAACGAAGCGCAGTTGCGCGGCCGCGCGCCCGGCGAAGTGCCGCGCATCATCAGCGCCGCGTTGCGGCGGCTCGGCCTTGCGGAGTCTGCGCTGCGCGCCGCCGACAGCGAAGTCGCGGCGGCACAGTGTGCCCTGGATTGGGCCCGCCCCGGTGACATGCTGGCGCTGCCCCTGCATACAGCGCAAGCGCGTGCCGCTGTCGCAGCCCTGTTGGAAACGCGGAGAAAGGAACTGGATTGACTTACATGCCCCCATCAAACTCACGTTTCAAACTGTTTACCGCACGAGCCAACCGCACCTCGGCAATGCCTTTCATCATGCTGACGGCACTGATCGACATGCTGTCGATCGGCCTGATCATCCCCGTGCTGCCGGCGCTCGTGGGCAGTTTCACCGGCTCGCAGACCGATCAAGCCTTCTGGTATGGCGTCGTGGCGTTCGCTTTCGGCTTCGCCAATTTCTTTAGCTCGCCGATTCTGGGCGCGCTGTCGGACCGCTACGGCCGCCGGCCGGTATTGATGATCGGATTCTGTGGCCTTGCGATCAATTTTTTTGCCACGGCACTGGCGACGTCACTGTGGGTTTTGATTGCGGTGCGGGTGGTGGGCGGCGCGATGCAGGCCAATCTGGCGGTCGCCAACGCCTATGTCGCCGACATCACTCCCGCCGAGGAGCGAGCGAAGCGCTTCGGCATGCTGGGGGCGATGTTCGGCGTGGGTTTCATCCTCGGACCGGTAATGGGTGGGCTGCTCGGCGCGATCAACCTGCATCTGCCGTTCTACGTCGCGGGCAGTCTTGCGCTGCTGAATCTGGCCTACGGCTATTTCGTATTGCCCGAGTCGCTGCCGATGGACCGCCGGCATCCCTTTGATTGGCGGGCGGCCAACCCCATCAGTTCGCTGCGCGGTCTGGCGCAGCTGAAAAGCTCAGGCCGCCTCATCGCGGTGGTCGCCTGCACCGGCCTTGCGCAGTTCATTCTCTATACCTGCTGGGTGCTCTACACGACGTTCAAGTTCGGCTGGGGGCCGCTTGAAAATGGCTGGTCGCTCGCCGCCGTCGGCATCGTATCGGCCGTCGTTCAAGGGTTGCTGCTCGGGAAAATCTTGAAGCGGGTGAGTCCGCGGCGATTGGCCGTGCTCGGCCTGCTGTCCTCCGCCATCGCCTATGCATTGTGGGGAGCCGCCACGCAAAGCTGGATGATGTTCGCGATCATCTTCGTCAATCTGCTGGGCGCCACCGTCGCCGCGGCCATGCAAAGCATCATTTCAAGCGCCGCCGATGCACAGAGTCAAGGCAAGACGCTCGGCGCCGTCAGCGGTCTGAACAGCCTGATGGCGGTGATTGCCCCGGCCATCGGCGCACCGCTGCTGACCCTGGTTTCACACTTGCCCAAGGGCGACTGGAGAATAGGTGCGCCATTTTACTTCTGCGCGTTGTTGCAAACAGCTGCGCTTGCGCTGGCGGTTGCTCATTTTCGCCGCGAGCGCACTACAAAAACGGCAGCTCCTTGAGAGTGCCGCGCACGCTGCGACCCTCCATCGACACCTCAACCGGCGTGCCGGCGGCACAACGGGTCGAGATCAATGCAAATCCGATGTTTTTCTTCAATCGGTACGACCAGGCGCAATTGGTCAGGTCACCGACCTTGGAACCATCGACCCGGATCGGATGCCAACGAAAGCCGAACGAGGTGGGTTCATCTCCCTCCAGCAGCACTCCCAACTGATGGCGCGTCGGTCCTTGTGCATGGATGCGCCGCAGCGCCTTGATGCCGATCACGTCGTCGGCGACATTCAAATCCACGTACTTGCCCATACGCACTTCAAAGGGATTGGTGGCCTCATCCGTGTCACCGCCGTAGGACAACAGGCCGCTTTCGACACGCTCGCAAAAGTTGGGGTTGCCGGGTCCGATATCCCAGGGTTTGCCGGCTTCCTTGACCAGATTCCACAGCCGGGTGCCCTGAGCGCCGTCCATCAGGTAGATCTCAAATCCGCCCTGTTTGGACCAGCCTGATCGCGCAACCGCGACCGGAATGCCGGCAATGCTCGTCTCGCGAAACCAGAAGTACTTGAGAGTTCGTATCCAGTCTCCAAAGATCGAAGCGACCACATCCTCTGCCTTGGGACCCTGCAGCGCAAGCGGCGATACGTCCGGTTCGCTGACCTCGACATCCAGTCCACGTTCTGCAGCGATGGCCCGCGCCCAAAACCAGATGTTGGAATCGGCGATCGACAGCCAGTACTTGTTCGGATCGTGTTTGAGCAGGATGGGATCATTGATGAGCGTGCCGGCATGGTTGCAGATGGCCACATACTTCCCCTGCCCCACCTTGCACTGCGACAGATCGCGCGTGCACAGGATCTGAGCCAGACGGCCGGCATCCGGACCGGCCAGCTGCACCTGGCGCTCGACTGCGACGTCCCACATCGACACGCCCTTCAACAGGCGCCAGTACTCCTCTTCCGGATGCCCGAAGCTGGTCGGCATGAGCATGTGGTTGTAGGTGGTGAACGCGGTGACGCCGTCCGCCAGCGTGGCCTCGAAGTAAGGAGAGGGCCGCAGACGGGCCGAGGGAGTGATGCCGAACAAGGTGCTTGCTCCTGTTAAGTGAACCCCGGCATTGTTGCAGCTTCGGCACTTGCAGAACAGCGGCACCGCCGGCGGCGTGAATTGCCGCGCGCCACGCTCATCAGAAGTACCCGGCGCGCTCCCAGCCGTGCCCGCGCAAATACCGCCGGATGGAGCGGCCTTCCTCTGCCATCACGAACAGATGAACCCAACTGTTATCGACCAGTTCGCGCACACCCGGGTGTTTCGCGATCACGCGGTCGATCTCGTTCTCCGGCGCCTCGATAAACACGTTCAGGCGCAGCGGCTCATGGACGAATCGTTTGCCGTCGTGAACCGATTGCCACGGCAATCCCACTTTGAGATCTCCGGCATTGCCTTCCAGCACGCCGAGCTGACCCACGACATTGTGAAGCGTCTTGTTGCCGCTGCCGAACGCCCGGTTGTTCACGGTCGAACCGTAGTACTGCAGGTTGATCCAGCTCGCGACCACCATCGGCGCGGTCATGATCAGTTCGAGCACGCCAAACTGCGTGTCCTTGCGCCAGTCATAGTTGTGCAGGAACGCGCGTCCCTTGAGGTCCAGCCCGCGCGTCCGCTCGCGGGGTGCGGCGATGAACGCGGCGTTGCCTGCAAGACCCCACTCGGGCCGCACCTGCGACCAGTCGCGGCTGCGGCCGATGACCTGCGCGTCGACGTTGCGGCGGTCCGTAACCCCGAGCAGCGAGGAGCGCTCCAGGCGTGCAAGCGTCGAGGCTTGCGCGAGTACGCCGCTCAGGTGGTTCAGATCCTCTTGATGCGAGGCCGGCAGACTCCTCAGATCGTAAAGACGAATCTCGTCCGTCGTCGTGTCGTGCAGAGCCCCGAGAAACCAAGTGTCCTGCGGAATCGCGATCCCGCGCGCCACAAGCCCGATCCGCACCGGCGGATCGTTCAGGATCGCAGCGGCCACGCGCGCGTTCGCTTCACCGGTGTGGCCGCCGCAAGCGCCGCAGTCAAGACCGGACGCGTGCGGGTTGTTGGCCGTGGTGCTGCCATGCCCCACGAGCAGTACGAGGCGGGCGAAGTCATCGGTCATCGACATCGCCCGCAGCACGGCTTCGGCCATGGCGAGGCGCTGCTCGGCATCGAAGCCCGTCATGCGATCACCGACGATGCGAGGGGCGAGCCGCGGCCCGAGGTACCCGGTGACTTCCGAGGCAAGCCCATCGGTGTTCGGGTCCTGCACGGTTCGCGTCAGCCCCGCGCTGTCACCGATGATCTTGGCTGCGAACAGCAGGCCAGCGGTTTCAACATAGGTGAACGCAGAGACCGCTGAGAGCTTGAACGCCTTCCACGCCTTCGTTGCCCTGCGGCGCATCAGTCTTAAAGCGAGGATCTCGGTTTCTTCCTCCTCCGAAGCGCCCGCTACGGCCTCGCACACGACAAACGCAGGAGTCAGGAGCACCGGACACTGCGCGCCTCCCGATGCGCGGCCGATCGGCACATATTCAATCGGAAAACCAAAGAAGCCGGCAAAGCCGATGGTGTCGACTTCCGGGCACGCGGTCTCAAGTGCGCGACGGTAAACCTCCGAGCGCACATCGATGCAGAATGCCGCCTGCAGCGCTTTGCGAATCCCCGTACTGCGCGGCTGCGGCGCGGCGATCCCGGCCGACAATTGATTGAGCAGTCGACGCTGATAGGCCGCCTCATACGTCTCCTGCAGGAGCAGATCCAGACGAAGGTCTGGATCCTCCTCGGATCGGGACTCTCGCAGGAGCGCCGCCGCTTCCGCCATCGCGGTGGCCCACGCCGTCTGGAAGAGCGGGTCGGTCCGTTGGAGAAACAGTGCATAGCCCCAGGCGATCCGGATCGCGAGCAACTCAACGAGCGTGTCGTCGCCGCGGCCGTAAAGCGCGTTGTCCCAAACCCGATAGCGCGCGTAGGCCGCCCAGCCCTGGATGTCGAAGAGCGCGCGGTGCAGATAGTCTTCGACGGCCGGCTCCGGGATGCCCAGCGCGCGGACGACGTGCGCGATGCTCAGGGCAGGATCCTGAGGCAGAGCGGCAATCACCGTGCGGAACCGGCGAATGCCGAGCGTTTCGGGGGTGCGATCATGCTGCGCCGTGGCACGCCAGGCGGCGTACGGGCGCAGCTTGCGCGTCGGCAGAGGCCATGCGGCTTGTCCTTCGTCGAAATACGCAGCGCACCACTTCGAGATTTCGTCCACCATGAAGGCGGTGCGCGAGAGTTGCCGATCGCCGGCTGCAAGCGTGTCAAGCACGTCGGCGACGGTAGCGACCACGCCGTTCGGCCGCCCGGGACGCAGCGGCTCGCCCACCACCGCGCGTGCCAGCGCCGCCACGCTCGCAGGCAGTCCGTCACGCTGCGGCATGGCGCGAAGCGCCGCTTCCACATCGCGGTCTTCTATCCGCCCCTGCGCGAGCGCCTGCCGGTAGAAGGCGCGCGGCATCAGCATGTCGACGCGCGTCACCCGGCGAAACGTCGCACAGGTGGTCGCAAACGTCTGGTCGCTGAAGCCCAGGAATGGATTGACGGCGACGAAGTGCTTGAGAGGCCACAGGGGCGCGACCTTGTTGCAGGCCCGGGCGATCGCGGCCGCGATGGCAGGCTCAGTAGGACCCGCGGCGACAGCGTTCTGACCGGCGTTCAAGGCAGCGCTCACGATCTGTCCCTCACAGCCGCCGTCAACGCATGCGGAAGCGTCGAGGGTTTGGGTGGCGGAGACGGCCAGAAGCGAAGCGCCAACCGGTTGGCAAACGCATTGACGTAAAGACCATTGGCCAGGTGCACATAGAGCGCCTGCCAGCGAGGCCGATCGGAATAGCGAGGCACCAGATTCTGCAGAACCGTCACCACGCCAAAGCAGGCGACGACCCCAATGACGATCGCAAGATCAAGGTGTCCGCGCAGAGCCTGAACGGGCGGCAGGGAACCGGCGAACAACCGTTCGACCGCCCATTGCAGCGAGAAGTAAGCTGTTGCGACGAGGACCATGAGTCCGAGCGTGCGGCCGATGACAAAGGCGTTGGGCCGCTCATCGATGGCCTGAGTCAACAGGTGCGCGAGCCCCATGAGCACGATGGCCCCAAGCGCAAACACGCCGGGTTGCTCGGCCACGCCCGCGCCGAAAATCCCGCCGACCGCCGCGGCGACGCCCACCACACCGGCAATTGCAATGGTAATTCGCGCGGGATGAGGCCGCCCGCCGGGACTGGGCGACCAGGAGGCACGCGCAAGGTCAATGACACTGCCCGAGGAAAGAAATGCGTGCGCCTTGTAAAGCGAATGCGCGACGATATGCAGCAGCGCCGCGGAGAAAGCGCCCAGCCCGCACTCGAACATCATGAACCCCATCTGAGCGATGGTCGAGAACGCCAGCGACACTTTGATGCTCGTCTGGGTCAGCATCACGACCGAACCGAACAGTGCCGTGATTCCTCCGACCACCACGAGCGTATCGAGCGACGGCGTCGACAAGACGATGACCGGCGCAAAGCGCAGCACGAGAAAGCCGCCCGCGTTGATGACGCCGGCGTGCAACAACGCCGAGACGGGAGTGGGCGTTTCCATGACCTCGGTGAGCCAACCGTGCAGCGGAAACTGCGCGGACTTCAGCAGTGCCGCAACCACCAAGAGCGCGGCAATCCCATGCACGGAACCCGGAATCGCCGCGGTCTCGCGCAGCGTCGCGGCGTAGGCGAAGATCGCCGTGTAGTCGAGGCTTCCGACTCCACGGTGCAGCAGCAGCAGCGCCACGACCAGACACGCATCACCGAGCCGGCTCGCGACAAACTTCTTGCGCGCCGCGAGCACTGCGGAGGGCCGATCAGGATAAAAAAGCAGCAGCCGGTTCAGGCCGAGGCTGGTCGCGATCCAGGCAAGTGCGAACTGAAAAAGATTGCCCGAGATGATCAGCATCAGCACGGCGGCGAGCGTAAGGCAGAGCCACTTCATGAACCGCCCGTGATGAGCGTCACCCTCAACGTAGTGGGCCGCATAGCGGACCACTGCGGCGCCGACAAACGCAACCAATACGAAGAGCACGGCCGTCAGGCTGTCCAGATACAGTCCGAATCCGACTCCCGCAACGCCCAGTGTGTCAGTGTGCATCGGACCGCGCCACATCAGGACAATCGCGGACACAATCGCCACGGCAAGCGCGGCGAGACTCGCCGCGACAGCCACGCCGGTGCGCGGGGGTCGCGGCGAAGCGCTCGGCACGAGTCCCACTGCGGCGAGTGCCGCAGGGGCGATGGCGATCAGCCAAAGGAGAGGTTCGGTCATGCAGCGCTCCGTCCAGTTCTGCCGGCTACGATACCGGGAGCGTCCATGAATTAGAATATCAAAGATTGAATGCTATCGTTCGTTTTTGTATATTAATGAGATGACACGTCTCAACTATCAGCATCTGCGCTATTTCTGGGCGATTGCACACGCCGGAACCCTTACACGGGCAGCGGCACAACTGAACCTGTCGCAATCGGCCGTCTCGGTGCAGTTAGGCACGCTCGAGGCCAAGCTGGGTCACCGGCTGTTCGAGCGGACCGGCAAGCAGTTGGTGCTCACCGAGGCGGGCCGGATCGCGCTCGACTATGCCGACACGGTCTTCGCGGCCGGCGATGAACTGCTGAGCACGCTGGCCGGCCGGCCCAGGGCCAACCGGCAGACGCTGCGCGTGGGCGCCATCGCGACGCTGTCCCGGAATTTCCAGATGGAGTTTCTGCGACCGATCATCGATCGGGCTGACGTCGCCCTCGTGCTGCGTTCAGGGTCCATGGCGGAACTTCTTGCGCTGATCAAGGCACACGCGCTCGATGTCGTGCTCGCCAACAGTCCTGCGCGTCGCGACCCGCGCTCCGATCTTCGCAGCCACCTGTTGAGCCGGCAGCCAGTCAGCCTGGTGGGCCGCCCGCTCAAGAAAGGCAAGCGCTTTCGGTTTCCTCAAGACCTGAAGACTGTTCCGATCGTGCTTCCGAGTCTGGACAGCGATGTTCGCATCGCGTTCGACCGGATCCTGGACGATGCCGGCATTCATCCGCTGGTTCAGGCGGAAGTGGATGACATGGCCATGCTGCGCGTCATCGCGCGCGAGAGTGATGGCGTGACGCTGGTGCCACCGATCGTCGTTCGCGACGAACTGGCCGCCGGTACGCTGATTGAATACTGCCCGGTGAGCGGGGTTGAAGAACGATTCTACGCCATCGTGCAGCGCCGGCGGTTTCCGAATCCGATCGTGACAGAACTGCTCAGCCGCGGCGCGGAGCGCCGCCGCTAGCATATGATGAACGGAAACGATGCGCCTCAATGGCGGGTTTAATTCCTTCGCCAACGCCGCCGTCGATTTCATCAATGGAGCATCAGTAACGCATCATTGTTCTTGAATTTGAATTCAATATCGGTTTATCATGGATCCTGAGCGTAGAAACGCCCTTCCCAGACGGGCGACCTCTTTCCACCATTCGTGACGTGCCCACACAAGTTCTTCGGCAACAACAACCGATGCAGTCCATACCGCCAAACCCATCGCGAATAGCACATTTCAAAGCGCTTGCTTCGAACAGTCCGCACGGGTCTGCCCGCGCAGGTGCAATTTGCCGTGCGGTTCTTAGCGCATCGCTCGCAGCACTGATCACCACTGGCGTCTGCGGCGCAACCGTTCCGTTCGATCTCATCATCCGCCACGGAACGCTCCTCGATGGCTCCGGACAAAGCAGGATGTCCGCCGATATCGGCATCATTCGTGACCGGATTGTTTCAGTGGGGAATCTGCAGTCCCAATCTGCCCTGACTGAAATCGATGCCCGCGGCCGGTTCGTGGCGCCGGGCTTCATCAATATCCACAGTCATGCCGAAATTGATGCAATAGCGACGGCGCACAACATGCTCACGCAAGGGGTGACGACCGAAATCATCAATCCCGATGGCGACGGACAGACCGACATCATTGCGCAACTGAAAAAATACGCCTCCCAGGGACTGGCAGAAAATCTTGGCGCGTACATCGGATTCAACGCCATTTGGCAGGACGTGATGGGGCAAGACAATCACCGACCCAACGCCACCGATATTGCCAAGATGCAAGAATTGGTACGCAACAACCTTGAAGCAGGCGCGTGGGGAGTCTCCGCGGGCTTGGATTACCCGCCCGCCTTCTACGCAACGACCGACGAGGTGATACAGGTGCTGGTTGCAGCCGCCGATTGGCGCACCCATTTTCCAAACCACGAGCGGCTGCGGCCGGAGCTGAACTTCAGTTCACGAGCAGGCATCGCGGA
>JANXOV010000179.1 GCA_025357635.1 Pseudomonadota bacterium | reverse complement strand
TGGATATGGTGGGCGTAGGCCAACTCCTTGGTTTGGATCACCGCTGCCCTGACGCACGCCATGTCCGTTTCCCCGGTCCAGTAGAAGTCCGGCACCGGCCGCGTATGGCCGAAGAAGTTTCTCCGCTCATAGCCAGGCATTTTCAGCCAGTAGATCCCGCGCACATACTCTCTCCAGCCGATGATCTGGCGGATGAAGCCCTCAGCGGCGTTGAGCGGCGCCTTTCCTGCGCGATAGGCCGCCTCGACCTGACGACAGACGCGCAAGGGGTCGAGCAGTCCACAGTTGAGATACTGCGCGATGGCGGCATGATAGAGAAAGGGCTCGCCCTTCAGCATGGCGTCCTGATAGTCGCCAAACTGTGGCAAGGCCTGCTCTATGAATGACGCAGCGGCCGCCTCGGCGTCAGCGCGGGTGACGGCGAACCAGAATGGCTCGAGATCGCCGAAGTGATTGCCAAATCTCGCCGCGACCAACTCCAGAACCTCGCTGGTGATCGGGTCGGGCGCGAAGGCCCTCGGCCGCGGCATGAATAGGTCCATGTCGGCCACTTTTCGATTCTCGCTGTCGAAATTCCACCTGCCGCCGGCCGGCTGATCGCCGTCCATCAGGAACCCACCTTGACGGCGCATTTCGCGGTAGAAATGCTCCATCCTGAACTGCTTGCGACCCTCCGCCCAGGCACTGAACTGGGCATGTGAGCAAAGGAAGCGGTGATCGGGAAGGATGTCGACGGGAGTTGAAAACCGTGACTGCCAGCCATCAATCTCTCGCGCCACACGCCACTCCGCCGCCTCGGTCACCACGATCCGCTCCGGCCGGTGCTTGGCGACGGCGTGGGCGAGCTGGCCTGTGAAGCTTGTCTGATTGTCAGCAGAACCGAGCGTCACATATTCAACGGATAACCCGCTCGAGCGGAGCTCCCCGGCAAAATGGCGCATCGCAGAAAAGATGAAGGCGATCTTCTTCTTGTGATGGCGCACATAGGTCGCCTCATCATGAAGCTCGCCCATCAGAACGAGGTCACACGCGGGGTCGGCGCCGGCAAGACTCGACAAGGTTGGCGTCAGCTGATCGCCAAGCACGAGGATCAGGTTGCGTACGGCGGTCATCAGGAATCCAGTGCCGGTTGCGAATCAGCGTCCGGCTTGATGGCCGGTTTGCCCTTGCGGCCCGGCATGGAAATGCCAGGAATTTACCATCGAACTGACGGTCAGAAAGCCGCGCCTGACGGCCGAGAGTGGCGGTAGACAGCGCCCGCTCAGCTGCATCCGTGACTGCCTTGGATCAGTGGCTGTTGCAGATCAGACTACGGAGCCGCGCCCAGGACGCGGGCCATACCTGGTGCCGGGCTCTGCCCCGGCACGTGTGACGGCGTGGCAAGCCACTCGAGGATGCCCTGCCACTGCGCCAAGTCCTCGGCCACCTGGTAGCGCTTCATTTCGTGCAAGCCGAGCCCGCTTTCCGCGCTGCGAATGTAGTTCTGCGACTCGCGCAGCGTGCCGACGAGCGGGACATCCAGCGTATTCAGGAAGCGCAGCAGCGCCTGGTACACCAGCGTGTTGCGCCTGACGCGATTGGCGACGACGCCGAGCCGATTGTCAGCTCGCCTGATCTTGGCGACCAGCAGCAGGTTGGAAATACAGCGGGTGCAGGCGTGGATGTCGATGTCCGAAGGCAACACCGGCACGAGTATCTTGTCCGCCGTAAGCGTGAACTCGGACATCCGCTGCGCCTCCACGGCCGCGGCCGTGTCCACGACAACCCGGCCCGCGCCTTCCGGCACACGCAGTTGAAAACTTCGCGTGACGCGCGCGTTGTTCTCGTACGCAGCAATGAGGTGAATCGGCGGCTGGTGCGGATGCCGCTTGCGAACCCAGAGCGCGGCCGACCCTTGCGGATCATGATCGATCAGTACGAGCCGGTCGCCACGCTGCGCGAAGTAGCCGGCGAGCGTGATGGCGAGGGTCGTCTTGCCTGAGCCTCCCTTGGGATTCAGCACGACGATACGCTGCATGCAGGATTCCTTCGGCCCCGTCGCCCAATCGCGCGCAGCCGCAAGCCTACGCATCGACCGGGCGCGTCGCAAGCGGCGACTGCCGCTCGTCGATCGCCGGGAGGGACCCATCTTTGATGCGGCGCCTTTGGCCAGACAGCAACGTCGCCACCAGCGTCAGGATCCCGATCCTTCAGTACGCCGCCGGCTGACTTGTACCGCGTCGATGGTCGGCGCCGGACAAATGCGCGAGCTTCGGGTGCGGGTCGCAGGATCCATGACGCCGCGGCCAACCCGTCGCGTTCGTCCGTCCGTCGGGAATCAGCATCCGAGTCACTTCCACCGGATTGTGACGCCACCAACGGCGCTAATTGAATCAGGGAGTTACCCGGATCTGCAGCGAGCCGTGCAAGTTCTGCGCAAACACTGGTCAGCCTGGACTCGCCTGCGGAACGCCGCCAGCGCCTCGCGAGCGCACGCTGGGCGGGACGATCCTGACCTCTCTGCCAATGGCAGCTCCCATCAGCGCTTCTGCCGTAAATCTTCCGCGACACGCAAGGCGTCAAGCACCAGCGAGAACGAATGCGAGGCCTGGCGCCTGCTGGGGTAGTAGAGGTAGTAGCCAGGAAACGGCGGACACCAGTCATCCAGCACCCGCACGAGCCGCCCTGCCGCAATATGGGGCGCAAACTTCTCTTCCGGCAGGAATGCGATGCCCAGCCGTTCCAGCGCAGAATCCACGATGGAAATTGAAGTGTTGAAGATGAGTTGCCCATCGACGCGCGTTCAGCGGCTTTCCGCGACGCTCGAACTCCCAGACGTAACGGCCACCGCGCTCTGCATGCGCTGGTTGATGAAGTTGTGTGCGAGCAGCTCCCGCGGATTCCGTGGAGCAGGACCTTCGCGAAGTACGCAGGCGATGCCACAGCAGCCATGCGCAGCTTCGGCCCGAGGCGAGCGGCGATCATGTCCTTGTCGATGGCATCGTCCATGCGCACGACCTTCGTTTGTGAACACGCATATGGTTTGGGTCGCGCCGATTCACGGACGTTAGCCTCGAGCCTCATTTCCGACCAGTGAGCTTTTGCCAGTTTTGCCCATGAGCTCAGGCTTCACTGCCGCGGCCAACCGTGAAATCGTGGAATACTGCCTTGGTAACTCCCCACTCAATCGTCTTCTGCACGTATAAGCATTTGAAAGCACGCGGGTTCTTCTCACGGCGCGCCCAACTTACCGTCAGATCTACCGCGAAAAGCTTCGGGTTGGGAGCGATAGACGGCGATGATCCAGATCGACTGACACCATTCCGATCGCTCCGAGCCAGTTGAATTTCATGACCTTTTCTGGTCATATATAGTCATGAAGCAAGTTCGTATCGCAGAACTCAAATCGAAGCTAAGCGAATTTCTCCGCACTGTGCAGCGGGGGGAATCACTGGCGGTCCTTGATCGAAATACAGCGATAGCTCATATCGTGCCGATACGGGAGCGGCTTGGCCTGCGGATTCGAAGGCCGGCATCGGGAACCCCGGCGCCAAACAAGGTGCCGCTACCGAATGCCACAACAGTCAAACTAGACGTGTTGGATTTGCTGCTTGAGGAGCGCCAGGGCCACCGATGATCGCCTACATCGATTCATCGGTACTTCTACGTGTTGCGCTTGGACAACCCAATGCTCTGAAGCAGTGGTCGCGCGTAGAGCGCGGAGTCTCC
>JANXOV010000134.1 GCA_025357635.1 Pseudomonadota bacterium | reverse complement strand
GCGCCGTGAGCCTGGCATTCAGCCAGTCCAGTGCCGGCGCCGCAACGGCTCCCTGGTCGCGCAGCCGGTGCAGGAGCTGCACGGTGAAGCTCGTAGAAAGGTACGTGCCTTCCAGATCGAGCCAAGCTTCAGGCGTCGTTGGCAGCGCGCCGACGCCGAGCAGGCGGTCGGCCAGCGTGTCAGCCTGTTGCCGCGAAGTGCGGGCGCTGGCGATGAGCTCAGCCGCGCGGCGCAGATTCTCCACCAGAACGATGCGCAGCGTAATGGCCAGCGCCCACAGTTCGCCGATGGTGAGCGGTTGCACCCGCTGATATGCGGATACGAAACGACGCAGCTGATGTCCGTCAAAGCGGCTGTCGGTGTGCGCGATAAAGGCCCACGCGATACCGAACACGCGCGGATAGCCGGCCAGTGGACCATCCGCGAGCTTGGGCAGCTGGCGGTAGTAGCCTGCCGGTAGGTCGTCGCGAACCTGCTGGATCTGGGCTTCAACCACGTAGTAGTTGTCCACCAGCCAGTCCGCCGCAGGCGAGACGGCACGCCCCTCATGCATCGCCAGCGAGAGGGACCGGAACGCGGTCAACAGGACCCGGCCGTTGTCGCGCAGCCTCGTGATGAGAGGTCTGACGCTCACCGGGTTTTTCGTGACGCGTTGCTCGGCGGCAAGCCCCGTGGCGTGACGCTCGAGTCGCTCGATGCTGAAAAGCTCCGACCTGATCAGCTCTCTGGAATCCCAGGCCGATGGCGCCCGCATGCCCCTGGCGTACCACATGAACCGGCTCCTCGGGAGGAGCAGCAGCATGCAAGCCTACGGCGCCGGTATCGGTGCGCTGCCGCACCGACGTGATGCGCGCCCCACGGCATTGTCTTGCCGTACGATATGAGCCGGGAACTCACAGGCGGGAGGATTATTTCCCCACTACCTGCATTGTCTCGCTGCTCTACGTACTGGCAGACGGATCCTCCGCGGAGATTGCCGTCGTCGGCAACGAAGGCGTTGTGGGCATTTCGGTGTTCATGGTAGGCGATGCCACGACTAGCCGGGCGATCATATAGAGAGCGCGGGCGAGGCTTATCGGCTGGAGGGGCGGTTTCTCATGGAGGAGTTCAGGCGCGCCGAGGAGTTGCAACAGCTACTGTTGCGCTACACCCAGGCCCTGATGACGCAAATGGCGCAGACCGCAGTCTGCAACCGGCACCATTCGCTCGACCAGCAACTGTGCCGGTCGCCGTTGCTGAGCCTCGACCGCAAGGGGCTCGAGGCGCACGCCTGCGAATGCTACAGCGTCGTCAAGAAGGAATTCGATCGCCTCCTGCCCCACGTCGTGGAGTCGATAAGCCGCTGATCGCAAGCCAGCATCAGTGCCCGGTGGCATCCCCGCGCCGGCTCGCTTCAAACATAAACCAGGTGCGCCGCTCAGTCTCGTCGATCCAGGCCTCGATCAGGCTGGCGCTGGCGATGTCGCGGTGTTCATTGCACAGGTCGTGCACGTTGCGCATTCGCGCCGCCAGTTGCTTATTGTCCTCGCAGAGCTCGGCCAGCATGTCCAGGGGCTGCACCTGGTCCTCGTCGTTGTCGAGCACAGTCTGTGTCCTGGCGATATGGGCGATAGAGCGTATCGTCCGG
Organism: Pseudomonadota bacterium; assembly: GCA_025357635.1. GTDB lineage: Bacteria > Pseudomonadota > Gammaproteobacteria > Steroidobacterales > Steroidobacteraceae > TMP-86. Next base: position 3,108 of record JANXOV010000134.1, on the reverse strand, counting down.
CCGCCAATCTTGCGCACCCGTTCGGCGAGCGGATCCGTCATGGCAAAGAGCTGGTCGGCCTGCTCGTCGAGCAGCATGTGGTAGTCGCGAAAGTGGGGCCCGCTCATGTGCCAGTGAAAATTCTTGCTCTTCAGGAACAGGGCGAATACGTCGGCAAGCATGGTATTCAGTGCGCCAGCGATATCCCGGGTTGCCGCCGCACTCAGGTCAGTGGGCGTGGCGAGCGCCGCAGCGCGGCGCAGTCGCAGATCGTTTGTTGTCGAGTCTGCGATGTCCTTCATCGGTGGGGTCCTCCTGGGTGCTGATCGGAAAGCGGGCACAACCGGGGTCGATAAGGGGGGGTGGGGGACCGAGCCCCGGTTGTGTCCAACGGTGCAATGGGCACCGAACCAAACGGCCGCAATCGCGCGCGGCGACAACAATTCAGCGGGGCGCTACCTGGATACGACGGGAGGATTCGAAATGACTACTTCGACGCGCCGGTTCTGTTCCCGGCCGCTGGCGGAGGCGTTATCGGCAACGGGCTCGCTCTTGCCGCGGCCGGCTGTCGTCAGGCGCACGGCGCCTATTCCCTGGCCGGTCAGGTAGTCACGGACTGCTTCGGCACGCCGGCGCGAGAGATCGACGTTGTAGTCGTCGGTGCCGATGCTGTCCGTGTGGCCTTCGATCAACACTGTGCGATCCGGGTATTTGTCCAGAAACAGCGCCAACTTGCCAAGGTGGCCGGCGGCGCCGGGCTTCAGCTCGGCCTTGCCGCTCGTGAACAATACATCGCCGAGCGTCAGTACGATGCCGCGATCGGTGGGTCTGGCATTCAGGTCGTCGAGTTGCTGCTGCAATTGCGCCGACCTTGCGCTCGCGTCATCCGCGGCAGCGTGCGCCGCGTCGGCTTCGCCGCGCAACGCCTCATTGCTGCGGCGCTGTTCCGCCAGGGCCACTTTGGCGCCGGCCAGATTGCTTGCATTTCGATCGGCCTCGCGGGTACGGGCCTCGAGGCGGGCAGCGTCGCGCTGCTGACTGAGGGCCTGACGCTGGTCTTCAAGCAGGGCGGTCCGTGCCAGCGCTGCAGCCGTATCGACCTTGCGGTCCGCGATGTAGACGAGATGATTGATGGTCTCCGGATCGCGCCCTCCCAGTTCCGCCCTGCGCACCGCGAGTTCCGCTTCTTGCATCGCGACTGGTGCGCGGCCCGCCAGTTCAGGATTTGCCTGCAGCTGTGAGAACCGGTTTCGGGCGGCGGCCGCGCCATCCGGCACGGCCGGCGCTGAAGCGCAGGCGCTCAGGATTACCGCCGCCAGGGTGGCCGCAAGTAATGCGGAAATCGTGTTTGGGCTTGCTGAATTGATTGTTTTCACAGGTGGTCTCCGGCTGCGCGCTGCAGTTCATCGCCCAGGGCGGCGTTGCTGGTCTTCATTTCGTTGTTTACGGCAACTGCCTTCGCTTCAGCGGCCCTCGCGTTGGCCAGATTTGCCTCGGCGGTGGCCTGGTCAGCGAGTTGCCGCGCTGGTGTCATGCGTTCCTCTCGGGCGGCAGTCTCAGCCGCGGCGAGTTGGTCACGCGCCTGGGTCAGCTCGGCTGCCGCATATTGGCCGGCGTCCGCTTTCTCGGCGCTGGCAATGGCGCTGCGCGCGGCGTCGATACTGGCCGTGGGCGGCGGCGTCGAAGCACACGAGGTGAGAAACAGTATGCCGGCGCAAGCGCCTATGCGGATTGCGCGTGAAGGGCGCGTGGCAGCGAAGGTTTTATTCATGAGGACTCTCCAGGACCGGGAGCGCCGGCGCGTAACAGACGATGCGCGCAAATTTCACGCAAGTCCGTTCGCCAGCGTACACAGTGTTGTTGGCGCGCTCGGCGATCCGGTTAGTGCGGAGTCCCGGCGTCCCGGGGTGTGATGACCTGCAGCAGGTCGCCCAGCGTCTCCGGCAGCGCGAAGGCCTGCTCGGGGAATTTGGCGCCAAAAGCGAGGCGCAGACGGATCATGATCTTTACGCTCGCGAGCGGCGTAATGCCCGGAATGTCTCGCAGCCTCGTTTCCATGGGCAGTGCGTTGATGACTCGCAGGTGCTGCACGGACTCGTTAGCGAGTACCGTTAGCACGTAGAACCGGCCTTCAGCTGCGCTGACGACCGACCGTGCCTGCCATCCGGTGTCGAGTAACATGGCCTGAATTTAGCGGATCGGCGCCAGCACTTTCTGTACGATACCGCACATGATTTTCAACTGTAGCCGCCAACCAGGCAAATGAAGCAGCCACTGGCTGAAGGTCGGCAATTCCGCAATTGTGTGTGGTGGCGTCCCGACTGGCGAGTTTCAATAGTGCGCCAATGAGGAGTTGTAGGCTCAAAGGACATTCCCCATGTATATCGGTGGCATACTCGGAACGATTCTGGTCATTGCCCTTATCGTTTATCTATTGCGCAGAGTGTGAGACACGACAGCCTTTCGAACGGGCGCAAGAAGCGTACCCATTGGGGACGTTCCGCCAGCGGAGTTTGAGCGGACGTATTATCTTCAACAGGAGTCAGTGGCCCGCGCCGCATGACTCTCAGCCAAAAGTGTCCGCAGAAGCCGGGGCGATTCAGGTCGCGCGAAGTGACAGGAGGCGCTCTCAGTGTTGAACGGGGTTGGACCCCTGATGCTTGAGGAGGGCCACCAGGCCGTCATCCCCGATCAAGTGCATGGCACCCACGATCACCAGATCATCCTGGTCGTTGTTCAGTAAAGCCGCGATTCTGGGGAGCCACTTGCGGTTGCGCTCCGTCGTGAGCTGGCGCATCAGCGCCGGGGACTCATCGAACTCCTGACGCGCGAGCCGTTCGAGTTCTTTCACGTCGCCCCGCTCCCAGGCACGGACCACGGCGGCCGTGTCGCTGCCCGCGGTGTCCAGGTCTTTTAGGGTTGAGCGGAGAAACTGGCGCTGCTCATCGAGAGTGAGGTGTGCAAAGAACCCCATCTGCTCTGCCATCGTCTCGAGCGCGATGATGGGCTTGTGATCGGCCTGAGCTCGCTGCGCGAACTGTGCATCGACTCCGGCACTGGCCTCGTACCCGGATTGGGCAAGCGTCAACTGTTCCAGAGTGAGCGCGGCGAGCCAGGGCTGGAAGCCGG
>JANXOV010000112.1 GCA_025357635.1 Pseudomonadota bacterium | reverse complement strand
GGACGGATGGAACCTCGGCTCATCAAAACTCGACCCAAACCCTTCGCACGCCTGCAGACAACGCGGCGCAGAGCGCGCGCCAACATCAGGAAATATGGTCATCCGAAAAAACTCTCGGCCTAAACTAAGCGCCATTCATTTATGGAGAGCAATACTTGCTCGACAGAGCTAAACGATTCCTGAACGTTGAACTGAACGGGGTATCCCGTCGCCAAAACATACCCCGTGCCCGACGCCACGTTTTGGTAATTGCTTGAAAATTGTAAAGCCGGAATGTGGCTTGTAATGCTCTTCGCGGCGGAAACGGCGGCCGAAGCGTCCACGCCTCCGAACCCGTATCGGTTAGAAAACCAATTTCCCGCCGCGTTCATTGTCCAACCTTGCTCAAGTACAACGCTCGTTGCGTTGAATATCGGAGCTGAAACACCGGCGAAAGTTGGATCAACACGTTTGGCAGTCTTCGCGAGAATATGCTTTACATCGCGATAACTTAGAGAGGGGTTCGCCTCCAACATTAGCGCAATAACGCCCGTTACGTTAGGGGCCGCGGCACTGGTACCGTTCATTTGAGCTGTATATTGGCAATTCATCGCCTGCGGATTCGCGCCGAGCGAGTCTAAAGCGTTGGCACCATTAGGATACGTTGGCGGACCATATTCGACGTTCCCACAACCCGTGTGCGCCGTTGTAATGATGGCAGGCGCAGTATCAATGGCAGATGAAATACCAGAGAATGTCGTATTGAAACCGTATTCACCGCCAGGCGCTGAGATCCAGAGCGATGAACCGGTATTTGAGTAGCTGGAATGTATGCCGGCCGCATTGAGCGCACCGACAACTATCGGGATGGAGTCTTGGTTGTGGAGTTCTCCAGCCGGATCACCGCAACTGACTCCAAGGCTGCGCGAGTAAGCACAAAGCGGGTCATTGGCACCAGCAATGTCTTGAAAGCCGTTACCTGCAGCATAGACCAAGGGTGCCCCCAGCCCATTTCGGAGCGTGGTCGATTGAATATCCGCTTGGACGCTGACCATACTCTGGGTCTGAAGACTCGTCGACGGAACTCCAAAGCTGGCATTAAATACGTCGGTATCTGCGCTGGCCGCCACTCCACCGAAACTAGCCGCAAGATTCGCGTCGGTTTGCGCTCCCGGCGCGATGAAGTTGTAGCCGCGTAGCGTTGCATTATACGCGACGCCCCGTCCACCTTTCCCGTTGAAGGCGACTGCGCCGATGATTCCGGCAACTGCTGTTCCATGATCGAATCCCGCCAAAGAGGGAGTCGGATCATTTGTCCCTGTCAAAAAATTCATTGAATGCGACAGATCGACGTTCGCCGCAAGGTCTTCATGCGCAGCTTCCATGCCACTGTCAACAATACCAATCTTGATACCTTTCCCAGAAAAACCGGCCGTCCATGCACCAGCTATATCCATATCGTTGCCAGCGGTTGGAAGCGACGACGCAAAACTATTCTGACCTACATTTTGAATATGCCATTGCGTAGGAAGTAGCGGGTCGGTATGTAGCGCCACTGGTACAGAAACAGTTGCCGATGCTCCCAAGTTTGCAACATTCACAACCACTATGTCGCTTTCCGAACTGGCGTATCCGGAAACGGAATAGGTGAGCACTCCTGAGTTCGCATTGATGGTCGCCGTTCCGATTGCGGGCGGCGTCTGAATGCTATAAGTCAACGGGAGACTTTCTTGGTCATTCGCGACAATCGTTACCGATGCAGCCGAAGGAGCAACCCCCATGATTTTTAGCGATAGTACTGCCGCAGGTACACTGGGCGCTGCTGGGTTGACAGTGATTGTGATTGGCGTTGACGTCGTTGTATTCTGACCGTCGTCGACAATTGCAGTTGCCGTAAATGTACCGTGGTTCTGGAATGTATGCCTCGGCGTTGATCCAGTTGCATTGGTTCCGTCGCTGAAAGTCCAAGCAAAGGTCAATGGAAAACCCTGCGGGTCAGTGCTTTTTGACGCATCAAAGTTGACGATTAGAGGCGCGACGCCAGAAGCGATGCTTGAAGTGGCGATTACCTTAGGAGGAGCTGGCGATAGAGGCACTGCCGGAGGGGCAGTTCCCTCACCCCCACCGCCACCGCATGCGGCCAGAAGCAGCGATATCCCTCCGACGGAGCCACGCAGTAGGGACGTATATATCGCACCAGCTGCAAATTTCAAGCCCGTCATTGCCTACTCCCTGTATTGGCCGTGCATGATTAATATGTCGAATGAATGATCCACTCAGCAGATTATGTTTGACGCGAGTTGGATCACGTTTGCCCGTACAAACCACGTGATGCGACTCACGATTCCATTGAAAATGCCGCCGCTAGCAATACGAGCACTTCGATTGACAGAGAGACCCCGACACAGTATCGATTTCCTTGATCGCTCCTAAGACGACCGATGCGGAGTCCACGATTTCTAATTTATTCACTCAACGACATTCACGAGCGACGCAAGCAAAGAACATATTGGTCGCTCGCCGTGTGTGACAACGGCTGCCGTACGGCTATCCGGCCTATGAGTCGAATTGACCCACAAACACCGCAAGTCATGCATTTTTCTGCGCCTCCCCCGTGTCGGACGATCACCCTCTTCGCCTCGAACTCCAATCCTCCGTTTTCAAAAAACGTGGCGAGGGCGGGAAGTGGTATCTCCAATGACGTCAACCCCCATGCCGTCATCGAGACCGCCAAACGCCACAGCTCCGGCAATCGCTCGTCCCGACTGGACACACCTCTGCCGACCTCCAACGCACTCGAACAGAGCGTCAGGCGGAAGCAACAGCCTCGAACCCGACGCATCCCGATTTGAAGTGAAAGCTGGGGTTTATGCGTTAACTCGACGCAAACACCCACCTGTCGTCGGAACCAATGCCGAGTACTGTACGACCGTCAACCCGACGATACGCAACGGAGTCGAACAATGGTGGAACTGTGCCGTCTGCCGAACGAACTTATTGAATTTTGCTTAAACACAACTGGAGATCCCATGTCAGCCAACGAACCGCTGCCTCATCTGAGATTCGATATCGCGGAAGTCGCCAAGATTCTGCGCATCAGCCGTGCAACGTTGTATGACCGCATCCGAACGGGTCGGATCAACACACACAAGGATGGACGTAGAACATTCGTCAAGTCGACGGAGTTGTATCGGTACGTGAATGCTGCCGACAGCTCGCACTGATCTTGTCGACTACGGATTCGGCGGCTAATACGCGCAGACCCCGATACCGCACGACGGAGATTCGCCGCCTTACGCACGAAACCGGAACGTCAGGGGCGGTTACGGGGAAAAAGCGAATGGCGCGGCAGTTCAAAGCATCTATTCCTCCACCCCAGGTTGCAGCAGGGCCTCATAGTCTCGGCCACCGTAGAACACCCCAATGATTGACACACGCGCCTCATCGACGGCGAAGGCGATTACGGTCCTTCCCTTGAAATTAGTGATGTGTAGACCAGGCCGTATGTCATCGCGGCGTACGGCACGTCGCGGAAGTTCTCGGAAGCCTTCGCAATAGCCAACGATAGCGCTGGTGTACCGCAGCGCGATTTCGGGCGACGCCTCACCTTCTATGTAGCAATACAGCTCCGCGAGCTGCTCTTCCGCTTCAGGCGTGAAGACGACGGCGTAGGTCATTTGGCCTTGGATGTGGCGCGTTTGTGTTCGGCCGCCAATCGAGCCTTCACGCGCTCGACAGTGACAGCTCGCGAGGGATCGGCCTTCAGCGCGTCATAGGCTGGGCCTACCTGTTCGTGCAGCCAGCTCTCGACGGCGCGATCGCGAGCCAAGAGCGCGCGCAGTCCGTCGCGGATCACCTCACTTTCGGTCGCGTACTCGCCGGTCGCGACTTTGGATTTCACGGCCTCCGCCATTTCGGTGGGAAGCGTAATGCTGAGTTGCTGGGTGGTGCGCATAAGAATACCTGCTGGATACGATAGGATTAAATCCTACACGATCCCCGGCCCGCCCGTCACCCGGACCGCAAGTGTTTGACATAACTCGCGTTAATGCTCCGAGGTGGGCGCGTGTTTCTCGATTCGCGCGCTCTTCGGACCGACCATCGTCCAACGAATGTCGCTCACAAATATCAGGCGGCGCGAATGTTCACGATCTTGGCAGGCTTGCTGTCGCGCAGCTGTTCGATGTAATCGGACCACGCCTGCATCATGCGTCGCCGCTCTGGGAGGTGTTCGGCATAGTTGTACGCCGCGCGGACAGTATCGCGCTCGCCGTGCGCAAGCTGGCGCTCGATGGCGTCGCGGTTCCAGCCTTGCTCATTCAGCAAGGTCGAGGCCATGCTGCGAAAACCATGGCCGGTCATCTCCGTCTTGGAATAACCAAGTCTGCGCAACGCGGCGTTGACGGTGTTGTTGCTCATTGGACGGCATGCCGCTCGCACACCAGGGAACAGATATTTGAATTCGCCCGTTCGTGACTGAAGCTCCCGCAAGATCGCCACCGCCTGACGCGACAGCGGCACGATGTGCTGCTCACGCATCTTCATGCGTTCTGCTGGTATCCGCCATTCTGCTTTGTCGAAATCAAACTCGGACCACTCGGCCATGCGCAGTTCACCCGGTCGCGTGAAAACCATCGGCGCCAGGCGCAATGCACAGCGTGTCGGGAAATGCCCCTCGTAGCCTTCGATCGCACGGAGCAACGCGCCGACCGCGGACGGCTCGGTGATCGACGCCAGGTGCTTCACGGTACGCGGTGCAAGCGCACCTGACAGATCTCGCGACGGATCGCGTTCCGCCCGTCCGGTGGCGACGGCGTAACGAAAGACGCGGCCATAGTCCTGCAACGCTCGACGCGCGGTCTCTTCCGCACCGCGCGCAGCGATGCGGCGCAAGTTCTCCAAAATCTCAGGTGCCGTTATGGAGCGAATGGGTCGGGTGCCAAGCCAAGGAATCAGATCGTTTTCCAATCGCGCCTTTATCTTCGACGAATGCGCGAGCACCCACTTCGGCGAGAACGTCGCAAACCATTCGCGCGCGATGGCCTCGAACGTATTGACGGTGTCGGCGATCAGCGTGGCCTTTTCTCGACGACGCTGCTCGGCGGGATCGATTCCCATGGCCACCATCTTCCGTGCTTGCTCCCGGCGGTCTCGTGCTTCCGCCAATCCAATATCCGGATAAACGCCGAGAGAAATGCGGCGCTCCTTGCCGGAAATTCGATACTTAAATCGCCACCATTTGCCGCCCGACGGGGCGATTTCCAGATACATCCCGCGACCATCAGAAAGTCGCGTTGTTTTGACCTGCGGTTTCGTTTTTTGGATCAACAAGTTGGACAGCATTGGGGGCAACTCCTTCCCTGCGCGCGAGGTGCCTGGGGGCAACTCGGTGTTTTCAGCCCCGTTCTGGGGGCAACTCTGACTAAAGTTGCCCCCAGTTGCCCCCAGCTGTCAAGTCACGGCGTTAGAAGCCGTAAGCGCTTGCTATACGGATATCGTAATGGATATCAACAAGATAGGAGTACAGAGACGCCTATTGGCGTCTCGTGAAGTACGTGGAAGTAAAGGATTTGGTGGTGAGAGAGGGACTCGAACCCTCGACCTCGGCATTATGAGTGCCACGCTCTAACCAGCTGAGCTACCTCACCACAAGGGAGGCGCGGATTGTCCGGAGCGCAGCCCTCCGTGTCAACCAAGATGACTGCCATGCCCTTATTGGTCAATGGGTTATGAATCTTTTTGAGCGGGCGGGCGTGGATGAGCAGGCCTCGCGCGCATCAAGTGGCGTCGGTTAACGTGGCGCTGACCACCCGGCGCACATAGCTGGGCTGCCCGTAGGTGCCGGCCGTCGCCGAGGAATTGATCACGTAGGAATTGTTGGACGCGGTGCCATTGCTGAAGGTGGTGGAAGCGCAGGTCACCACCACCGCGAAACCGTTGGCAGCGGCTTCCGTAAGCGTCAGTGTCGAACTGGACACGCAGCTGCCGTTGAGTGCGCGGTAGGCGCCCCACTCCACACCGGCGCGCGCAGCCGCGAGGGCGCGGGCCTGCACCAGTCCCATGGTGACGGTGTGCTGTTGGCCGCTACCGACGCGTATGGCGACCGCGGCGAGAGCGCCCAGCACCACCACCAGAAACAGCGCCGGCACCAACGCAAATCCTGCGTTCAGCCCAGCGCATGATCGCCGCCCGTTCATGGCGCATTCGCCAGCTGCACTTCATGCAGCAACTGCACCGACTCGCCGCCGCGGGTCAACTGCATGGTCATCGTCACCAGTCCATTGCGCTGCGCGGTACCGGTGGAATACGTGAACTGACACGCACCGACGTCCGACGACACCCGCGCCGCCGTTGCGCCGGCGCCCAACAGCGCACCGGCCGTCACGGCTTGAGTGGATGAGATCGGGTAACCGGAGTAGCGCGTGAGAGTGCCCGTGCCGATATCGCACAGGTAGGAGACCGGCCCGCTCACCAGGTACACGCGCCTTCCCGGAGAGCTGAGCGCGAACTTGAAGGCCGGACTCAGCGTCACGAGATTTTCATTGGCGGTGGCGCCCTGCGAAATGCCGATGGTGGTGCCGGCGGGTGTGACGACATTCGCCATGCTGTAGGCATCCGCACCCGGCACGCCGACGTTGTAGATGGACAGATAGTGCGTGCTCGAGGTCCACGGCAGTGACAGTTGTGTAAACGGCACGGTGGTGGCGAACGCGCCGTCGGCCGCCGTGAAATCCAGTTCCAGCGCCGGATTGCTCAAGGGTCCTGGGTCGCGATAGCGTGCGCCATCGACGCTGGCAATGAGTTCCAGTGCGGTCACCGAGCCGCTGCCGCTCACGCGTACGCTGGCGGGGAGCGCGCCGCGCAGGTCGCGGGCCATGAAGCGCAGAGCGCTGTCCGCGTCGTCGACCAGTTCGGCCCGTCGCGATTGGGCGCTGTAGGCGTTCATAGGTCCGACGATGAACATCGCCATGAAGGCGACCACGACAGATCCCACCGCCAGGGTGACCACGAGTTCGATCAACGTCACGCCACGCTGCCGCATTTCAGTAGGCCGTCCGGTAACCGGTGAGCTTGACGCTGACGTTGGGTGAGCGCGTGACCGTGACGTCAATGCGGCGCGCCGCCGATGCGAGAATGCCGCTGAGCGCGGCGCTCTGCGACACGCTGACACTGACTGTATACGCGGACAATGCGCTGATCGGATTGTCGAATTGATCCCGGGCGCCGATGTCGACCAGGCCCGCATAGTTGTCAACCAGGTTCCAGCTGCTGCGACCGGTGTTCGTGGGCGTGCCGCCCGGGTCCACCACCCAGCGCTGCAGAATTTCATCAAGGTAGGCCTGTGCAATGGAAATGGCTTGCTGCTGCTGCATGGCATCGGCGCTGCGGGTGGCGACTGCGGACAGAGCGCCCAGTATGCCAGTGGCCGCAATCGCTACGATGGTGATCGCGATCACAAGCTCGATCAGGGTCACGCCGCGTTCGGTGGCACGCATGTTCATTGCACCTGCACGAAACCACTGCCTGCATCGATGCTGATGCTGCGCGCGCCGACGCTCAGCGTGGATCCCGGGCTTGAACTCAGGCGCCCCTGGGCGTCAAACTGAAATGTGCCGGTGGGCGCAGCGCTTGTGCCGCTCGGCGCACTGCCGGCAATTGCATCGCCGTCGGCGCCGAGCAACGGAGTCGTCCAGGTGGTGTCAGCCGGGTTGCAGGCATTGCCCGACGCCGCCTGCTGCGCACCCGCATATCCGGAAGCCGTGAGGGTGATCCGCGCCGGGCAGCCGCTGATCACCGCGGCCTTCTGCGCGAAGCGCAGCGCGGCGGCGATTTCATCCGCGTAGCCGCGCTGCGAGAAGGCAGACTGATCGAAGAACCGCGGCCCCATGGTCGCGGCCAGAATGCCGAGAATCGAAATCACGACGATCAGCTCGACCAGCGTGTATCCGGCCAAGCCGGTTGCCGCTCTGCGGCTGCGCTCTGGTCGCATCATGCCACCCTCGTTCGTCGAGAATCGACTCCTGCGTTGGAGTGCGCTCGTTAACAGCCTGAAACGTCGACCGCAACCGCCGGCGCCGCGCCGGCAGCAACCGGGGGTACGTAGGTAACCGCGCAATTGGCCGGGGTTGCCGCGCCCACCTTGGTCCACTTTGCCGTACCGGTGGCCACCGGCGCACCCGGCGTGAAAGTGAAGTCCGAGGCAGCGATCACGCTCAATGCGTTGCTGATGCCCGTTGCACCCGCATCCGGGTAGCTGTTCACCAGGTTGACGGTGTTGCCTTCCATCGAAATCGAAGCCGAGGCGCTGGTCGCCATCGCCATGCCGCGCGCCAGTGATGCGGCGCTCTTGATGCTGCCGGCCAGACTATTGATGGTGGCGGCGCGCGCCTGGGTTTCCAGCGATATGAACCGCGGAACCGCAAAGGCGGCCAGGATGCCCAGGATGGTGATCACGACCACCAGTTCGATCAGCGTGAAACCACGCGCGAGAGACGTCTTCATTTCCGAAACTCCACGGCGCGTCGGCGCCTGCCAAAATTAGGTAAAAAACTCCTGCGCACCGCGTGCGCTCTCCTTCGAAGAATCGGTCGATACAGTCAACTCTTGAGAGCCACTGCAGCGGCTTGAGACTCATGTCTCATTCGGCCAATCCCCTATCCGACGTGACCGACCTTGCCGATCATGTTCCACATGGGCAGGAAAACGCCCAACGCCAGGATCAACACCATGGCGCCGACCCCGACGATCAGCACGGGCTCGATCAACGCGGTCAAATTGCGCAGCCGGTAGTCCACCTCGCGTTGGTAGAAGCCGGAAACCTCTTCGAGCAGGCCGGTGAGCTCGCCCGTTTCCTCGCCCACCGCAATCATCTGCAGCACCAGCGGCGGAAAGATGCCGACGGCTCCGGCTGCGCAGCTCAGCGAATCGCCGCGCTCCACCGCATCGCGCAGCCGCAACAGCCGCTCGCCCAGATATTCGTTGCCCGCCGAACGGGCCAGCAGCGTCAGTGCCTGAATCATCGGCAGACCAGCATCCAAGGAGATGGCCAGCGAGCGCATGACGCGCGACAACACTGCTTGATTCAGCAAATCCCCCAGCACCGGAACGCGCAGTTTCATTCGATCCCAGGCATAGCGGCCGGCATCGGTGGCAATGTGCCGTTTTAAGCCGATGATGCCCAGCACGAGCCCGGCCAGCAGCGCCAGTCCATGAGCACGGGCGAACTCGGAGGTTCCCATGATCACTTTGGTCGGCCAGGGAATGTCATTGCCCAGCACCTTGAACAGCGGCGCGAAATTCGGGATGACGAACACGGTGATGACGGCAATGGCGATGCCGATGATGCTGATGACGATCAGCGGATAGCGCAGCGCCGCCTTGACCCGATCCTGCACATCTTGATCCTGGCTCAGATACTCGCTGAGGCGCAAAAAGCAATTGTCCAGGGTGCCGGTGGACTCCCCGACGCGCACCATGCTGATGAACAGCGGCGGGAACACATCGGCGTGACGCGCCAGCGAGGACGCGAAATCCCGGCCTGACTCCAGACTCTGCAGCACATCGTGCAGCGCGTCGCGCAAACGGACATTGTGCGTGGATTGCGCCAGGCCCTTCAGACCGCGCAGCAGCGGCAGACCCGCCTTGGTGATGGAGTACATCTGGCGCGAGAACAGCACCAGGTCCACGGCGGTGACGCGACCGGCACCCAGTTTCTGCATCAGTCCGGTGACCGAAACGCCACCGCCCGCATCCGGCGCTATTTCCAGCGGCGTGATGCCCAGATTCAGCAGCCGTGCAGCCACTGCCTCGACGGTTTCGGCATCCAACCGGCCGGTGATCAGGTCCCCGCGGCCTGAGCGGCCTCGATAACGGAAGTTGGACATGCCTTAAGCCTGCTGCACCAACAACTGCTCGACGCTCGCCTCGGCGAGCGGCGCATCGCCGTCGGCATCGAGAATTTCTTCCAATCCCGAACCCACCGCCATGGCCTCGGCCAGCGAGGTCACGCCGGACAGCGCCAGATCGATTGCGCCCTGTGCCAGCGGCACATAGCCTTCACGGCTGCGCGCAGCGCGCGCAAACCCCTCGAGGTCGCCGCGACGCACGGCATCGGCGAGCGGCCGGTCGATCTCGAGCAGTTCATACACAGCCACGCGTCCGCGGTAGCCGCTCAGGTTGCAATAGGTGCAACCCGCTCCGGCCACGAATTTCTGCCGCTCCACCACCATGTTGGGCCGGCAGCTCGAGAGCCACGCGAGTTGATTCGGCGTCGGCTGCGCAGGCTGCACGCAATCCGTGCAAACGCGCCGCACCAGGCGCTGTGCCAGCACACCGTGCACAGCCGCCGCAATCATATAACCGGGGGCGCCCATGTCCAGCAGGCGATTCACGGTGGCCACCGCATTGATGGTGTGCAGCGTGGAAAAAACAAAGTGTCCGGTCATGGCGCCGCGCAGTGCAATCTCCACCGTCTCGCGGTCGCGGATTTCGCCCACCAGAATGATGTCGGGGTCCTGGCGCAACGCGGTGCGAAGAACGCGCGCGAAGTCCAGGCCGATCTTGGACATCACCTGCACCTGCGTGATGCGATCAAGCCGGTACTCCACCGGATCTTCGACGGTGATCACCTTCACGCCGGGCCGGTTGATGTGATTCAGCGCCGCATACAGCGTCGTGGTCTTGCCGCTTCCCGTCGGGCCGGTGACCAGCATCATGCCGGCGCCGCGCTCCACCAGCCGCCGGAAGCGGTCCTCGGTTTGCGCCGGCATGCCCAACTGCCCCAGCGGTAACAATGCCGACGATTGATTCAGCAGCCGCATCACCACCGATTCGCCGTGTGTGGTGGGCATGGTGGCCAGACGCACGTCGAGCCCGCTGTCGCGCACGCGCACCGAGAACCGGCCGTCCTGCGGCAGGCGCTTCTCGGCGATATCCAGTCCGCACATCAGTTTAAGACGCGTCACCAGCGCGCTCGCGACGCGCTTGCCCTCGATCACCTGCTCCTGCAGAACGCCGTCGACGCGCAAGCGGATGCGCAGTTTGTCTTCGCCCGGTTCGATGTGAATATCGGAGGCGCGCGCCTGCACCGCGTCTTGAAACATGGTCTGCAGCATCCGCAGCACGGGTGCGTCGGGGGAGCCCTCCTCCGCCGACAGGCTTTCAAGGTCGACATCGCCTTCTTTCAGTTCATCGCGCACCGCTTCGGCGAGCGAGGCAATTTCATCGGTCTGTCGGTAAACCAGATCCAATGTGCGCAGAAAATCCGCTTCTCCGACCAGCGCCAGGCGCAGCGGCTGGCGCAGCTTGGCCTGCAATTCGTCGTAGGCGTGCAGATCGGAGGGATCCGCCATGCCCACCAGCAAGCCTCTTGCATCGTGATGCAACACCAGCGCCCGATAGCGGCGCGCCAGCGGCTCGGGCAACAGCTTGACGGCTTCGCGATCGATCCGCACCTGCTTCAGATCGACGAAAGGGACCTGCAGATGCTTGGCGAGAAACTCGTGCAGCGAGCTTTCAGTAAGGTAGCCCAGGTCCGCCAGCACGCGGCCGAGCTTGCGGCCGCTGCGCTTTTGTTCAGCCAGCGCGGAGGTGAGCTGTTCCTCTGAGATGACTTTTTGCTGTACCAGCAGTTCGCCCAGGCGGATTTTGCGTCGGATGCTCATGCGGGTTGTCGCTCTCGACTCAACGAACGCCGTTGGCGGCTTTGGGGTCCAATGCCGCTGCGCGGCCCAGCGGTTCAGCGGCGAGCTGCTTCCATTGATCAGCGTTATCGATGACCACCGGGCGCAGCAGAATCACCAGTTCAGTGCGTACTTCCTTGCGACGTTGGCTCTTGAACAGATTGCCCAGACCGGGAATGTCGCCGAGCAGCGGCGTGCGGTAGTCCTGATAGGCGCGCGTAGTGCGCATCAGGCCGCCGATCACGATCAGCTGCCCGCTCTTGGCCTTGACGACGCTGTCGGATTCTCGCACTTGGCTGAAGGCCAGCGGCAACGCATCGGTCACGCCCGCGACCGTCAATTGCTTGATCTTCTCGGTGACGTCACTGACCGTGGGATGAATGTGCATGATGACTTCGCCGTCCGCACCGATCTGCGGCGTCACGTCCAGCGCAATGCCGGAGAAGAATGCAGCCAGGTCGACATCGCGATTGGTGGCCGAGGCCGTTCCGACCACGGTGTTGCTGGAAACGCCGGTGACGAAATACTCATCGGAACCGGCCTTGATGACAGCCTTCTGATTGTTGAGCGTGGATACGCGCGGACTCGACAACACGCGGGTCTTGCCCTGTGTGCTCAACAATTCGATGAAGGCGCTGAAGTCAGCGGTTTTAATCGCCACCGAAAACGCGCCGCCCAGCGAGTTGGTGATGGTATTGGCCACGGAACTTGCGCCCAGCGTCACGGGCCTGGAGGGCTGGTTGAACAGATCCGCGCTGCCAAATCCATTTTGCGGACCGGTCTGCGCACCACCGATGAGGCTGGCGCCATCATGACCGATGAGCGTCCAGTTGATGCCAGCCTGGAATCCGTCGGAGAGTTCCACTTCAAGAATCTTCGCCTCCAGAATCACTTGGCGCGTGGAGATCTCCTGAATCTGGCTCAAGAACTGCTGCACATCACGCAACTCGCCCGGCAGCGCACGCACGGCGATCACGCCCGATTGCGCGTTGAAAATGATGGCGCGACCGCCGCTGGACGGCACCAAAGCGTGCAGGCTGTCCTCCAGGTCGCGCCAGAAATCCGACGACGAGCGCGTCGAGATGCTGGTGCCGGTGATGTCCACTACCCGGCTTTGATCCTGGCCGCCGGCCGCCGGGTTGCCGAACACACCGCCCGGAGGCTCGCTCAATCCGCCGCCCGAGGCCCCGCCGCCATTGTTGCCGTTGCCATTTCCGTTGCCGCTTGCGCCATTGCCGCCGGATTTTGGCGACTGGCCGACCTGGCCCGAGGAGACCCGTGTCCGCGAAGTGCCGCGACGCTCCAGGTCGATGTAGTTCAGCTGAAACAGCCGCGTCTGCATGGCGGGCGGCACGATGATGAAGCCGCTGGGCATGCGCCGGTAATCATAGCCATAGGCTTCACGCACCGCATCGAGCACTTCAGGCACGGTGACGTTGCGCATGGTCAGCGTGATGGTGCCGCCGACGCCGGGTTCGAGCACGATGTTGTAAGGCGTGCCGTCGGCCAGGCCCTCGAAGAACGGCCTGGCTTTGGCATCGGTAACGGCCACGTCGAAGCGCGGCTCGTCAGCGGCGTGAACCCACGATGCCAGCAGCATCGCACACAGACTCAGCGGCACAAATTGTCGAGGATGCATGATCATGGAACTCCATTGGCGACCCGCGGCGCACCCGCCGCAGGCTTCTTGAAATTGGCGGCTGCGGCGTTCATGCGCAGCTCGTGGGCGATTCCCTTGCGCACCCATCGGATGCCGTCGGCGGAAACCGCTTCAATCCGGCCGCCGCCGATCGCATCACCGGCTTTGACCAAGCGTCCATCGACGATGGCTTTGCGATCGGTGCCACGCGTGAAAATGGCGCTGACGGCGGGCATCTGATTGCGCACGACGGCGCGCGCCGCCGCCCGCGGCTGCGGTGGCCGCGTCGGATCGCGCAGCCCTTCGGCTCCGGCGAGCGAGGCAACCAGAATCCCGATCATTACCAGCGGCAACCTCATACCGAGATCCATTGCCGTGACAGGCTCAATGCGCCGATCACGATGCGCACGCGATTGTTCGGGTACTGCGCGGCGATGAGCTCGACGCGCTGCCAGTGAATCTGGTACGGCAGCCGTTCCAGCGAATGCAGGTAACTCACGATGGACGCATAGTCGCCTTCCACCATCATCTCAACGGGATGAAGAAAAGGCCCTTGATCGGCGCTCTTGTCGTCTGCATCGACCGGCGCCGCGGCTCCAGGGCCCGCCGCCGCAGCCTTCTGCAAGCGGGACAGACTCTCGACGGGGAGATTCATGAGACTGATCAGTCTCAATCCTTGCTGTCCGGCGAGCATTTCCCGCAGCATGTCGGTCATCCTTGCAGGCGACACATAGCCTTGGGCAGCGCTGGCAAGCTCTGCGTCCAGCCCCTCGAGCCGGTGCTTCAATGCGCGATTGCGCACCAGCGCAGCGACCGCCGGATCCTGTGCAACCGCGAAACCGGCTTGATCAACCGCCAGGATCTTGTCGCGCGCCCCATTCAGTCGCTGCTCCGCCGCACGCGTGTGGGCCAGCAGCGGGTCCATCAGAAGGGTTTGCCAGAGGCAATAGATGAGCGCGACGCCCACTGAGAAAATCATTCCGCGCTCGCGCAGCGACATCTGATCCAACCGCTCCACCAGCGGGCGCACGCGCAGATTCAGTGTATTGAGTGCAATCATTTTTCCGTGTCCTTGTCGGGAAAGCTGATGCCCGGTGCGCCGATCTCAAACACCGATTGCGCGGGCGCCTCTTCGGGCGTCGCGCGGCGCAACGCCAGCCGGTCAAAATTCACGCCGCTCAAGGCAGGCTCATTGGACAGCGCCGCGAGATAAGCGGGTACCAGATGCGGATCGGTGGTTGAGCCTTGAAAGGCCAGTTGCCCCTCACCCACCGCCACCACGATGCGGCGCAGCCACAAGCCCTCCATCTGCGAGCGGGCCAACGCCTCCAGGCGCGCTGCGAATCCGGCAAAGGGGTTCGCCACGCCGTGACGCACGATGTTCAACGCCCGTTCGCGCGTGGCAATGTCCGCGCTCAGCCGCTTGGCGTCCGCATCAAGATCAGCGAGGCTCTCAGTCGGTTTGAGCGACGCGGTGGTGCGCTCGGACATGGCCAACTCGGCATTCTGCTGATGTTCCAATGAAGTCAAGGTGCGTTCCAGACGTGCGTTGCGCCAGCCGGCGAAGCCTGCAAGGCCGCCCAGACACACCGCCAGCAGCAGCAATGCGATGCCGATCGCGCGCGCCGAGAAAAGGCGCTTCTCGGCGCCGAGGATGGGTTGATAGAGATTGACTTGCTGTTCCATGGCGCGACTCGAATCCTTACAAGGATCGATGCTCCTGACGCAAAGCGGCGCCGACCGCCAGCAGACAATCGGCTTGAGTTTGCAAACTGAGCGGGGTTGCGCATTGCATCAGGGAATTCAGATCCAGGGTCGTGACCTCGAACCCGCTTTCCCGGCCCAATTCGGCAGCCAACGCGGCGGCGCGGTCACCAATGGGCGCGATCGCGATCCGCGTGATCGGCGGTTGATCGAAGTGACGTTCGTAGTAGTCCATCGATCGCTGCAATTCCAGCACGACGCTTTCTGAGCTCAGGTGTCCGTCGGCGGCGCCCCGGTCACCGCCTGGCGCACTCATCTGGAGATTCATTTGCCGAGCGAAATAAAATGTGGTCCCGCGCACCAGAACAACGGTGGCGGTGGCATCGCTCAAATGCAGCATCGCGATGCCGTTGGCCGCAGTGGGCAGCAGGCCGGCGAGATTGCGCAGACACAGTTCAGGCACATCGACCACGTCGAAGGTCGCCAGGGCGCCAAGAATTGCCGACTGCTTTTCCACCGCACCCAGGCGCGCGGCCACCGCATACATCATGCGGCCCTGGCTGCCGCGGCTCTGCGGCGGGATGTCGAAGACGTCGATGACGGCGTCTTCGACTCGAAAGTCAATGGAGTCGCGCAGGCGCCAGCGCATCGCGGCGCGCAGCTCCGCCGGCGGCACGTCGGGCGTCTCCACCAGCGCCAGTTGATAGTCGCTCGCCTGCAGTACGCCGCTAATCGCCATGTTCGGCAAATTCAGCGCGCGCAGGGCCGCAGTCCTGGCCTCCGGGCCCGACTGTGCGTCGATGGGAATCGATTCGCAGCGCTCCAGGACCGGTGCACCGCCGGATTCGCGCCGAACGATGGCCAATGCCATGCGCTCGCCCGCTATCGCGATGCCGATCCGGCCCTTGGCCGCTGCTTTTCGTTTCAGCAATCCGAACACACAACCTCCATGCTGAACCGGCCGTCTCATTCGGCCCGTCATTGGATCGCGTATCGGACCGATCGGAACGATCTTTAACAGAATGAGCGGTGATGGCGCTCACTTCGCAGATGTGCGCAGACAGAACGTGACGCTCGTCACAGCGCCCGGAGCGGACGGAAGGCGACTGACCTAATTCAAGGTGTTGAGATAGGCAATCAGCGCGGCGCGAATCTTAGGATCCGGCAGCCCGGCAAACGGCATCACATTCCCCGGCAGGGCCTTTTGTGGATCGGTCAAGTACTGATCCACATTGTTCGAATCCCAGAGCAGGCCTGAGAATTTCATCGCGCGGCTGTAGCGAAAGCCGGGGAAGGTTCCCGCCTTGCGCCCCATGACACCCTGAAGGCTGGGCCCGACACCATTGCTGCCATCGATCGAGTGGCACACGCTGCATTGCGTGAACAGCGCCTTGCCGGCGGTGGTGTCCTGAGCCACCGCCTCGCCGGTCCGCAACATGCCGATGATGGCCAGCCCCATGCAAATCAAGAATCCAGTGTCCACACGCATAGGCTTAGCACCCTGCAGTTGATGATTGTTTTCGATGCCGCCGACATCGCATTACAGCATGCGCGGCCGCTTTGCGTAAGAAATCAGATCATCGCCCAATCGCAGTGCCAGCGCCGCCAGCGGGCCGGTCGGATTGAAGCCTGAATTGTGCGGATAGACCGATGCACCGACCACGAACAGATTCTGCGCATCCCAGTGCTGTAAATGCGGCGATACGACACTGTGCGCAGGATCCGCGCCCATGGGCGTGCCGCCGGTGACATGCGTGGTTTGATACACGCGCGTGTCGAACGACGGCTTCAGGCCTTCGACCGATCCCATGATGTCGGGACGCATGGCCTTGGCAATGGCGCCGATCTTCTGCGTGACCCAGTGCGACATCTTCACTTCGTTGTCGCGGAAATCGAAGGTCATGCGCAGCAGCGGCTGGCCATAGGCATCGGTGTATGCATGATCCAGATCCAGGAAATTTTCCCGGTCGGGGTAGCAGCTTCCCTGCGCCCAGACGTTGAAAGCATGCGCATACCAGGCCGCATTCGCCGCTTTCCACTCGGTGCCCCAGCGCGGCGTTCCCGCCGGCACCGCCCGCGAGGCGATCGGACGGCCATTGGTCACCGACGCACCGATGCTGCCGCCACCTAAGAAGCCGAGTCCGGAATGATCGAAGTTGTCGTTATTGAACTCATCGATGACCGTGGTCGTTCCGCCGCTGGCGAGAAACGGGTTGATCCAGCGATCCTTGAAGAACACATCGACACCAGACAGCGTCTGGTAGCAGAAATTCCTGCCCACGACGCCGGTCTGGGTGCCAGGATCATAGGGTTTGCCGATGCCATCGAGCAGCAACAGGCGCGTGTTGGTCATGGTGAACGCGCCGAGCACCACCACATCGGCGGGCTGCACGTATTCTTTGCCGGTGACGAGATCGACATAGCGCACACCGGTGGCACGCTTGGCCTGCGCATCGTAATTCACGCCCAGCACATGCGCGCGCAGCCGGATCTCGAAGCTCTTTCGCTGCAGCAGCATCGGGTACAGCAGCACCTCCGGCGTGCCCTTGGCCTGCGCTTCGCAAATAAACCGCTCGCAATGGCCGCAGTATTGGCATTGCCCCAGCTTCTGGCCATCGGGGTTCGTATACGCGCCCGTGGAGTTCGCGGCCGGCCCCGGAAAAGGCTTAAAGCCCAGCGACTGGGCGGCGGATTTGAAGATTGAGCCAGCCTCGGTGATCTCCAAGGGTTTTTGCGGATACTCGTTCGAACGCGGACCTTCGAAAGGGTTACCTCCAGGCTGAATCGTGCCGCGCAGATTGCCGGCCTGTCCGGCCACGCCAAACAGTTTCTCGAACAAGTCGTGATACGGCTCCATCTGCGCGTAGCTCACGCCCCAATCACGCAGCGGCATGTTGGCCGGGATGAATGCCTTGCCATAGCGCGATTCGTAGCGCGTGCGGATGGCCGGATCGTACTCCGACCAGCGCCAGGACTGCCCATTCCAGTGATTGGCCGCACCGCCCATGCCCTCTCCGGGCAGAAACGCCGACATCCAGCGAATCGGATACGACGGATCGCGCCGATTGTGGCGCAGCGAATAGGGCTGTACCGACCAGTCCTGCATGAGTCCCTGCCGCGTGGACCAGCGCAGCTCATCGCGCTGGGTGGGCAGACGGGATTCGGCGCCGTGGCGATGATCGACGCCACGCTCGAGCACCAGCACGTCGATGTTCTGCGCCGTGAGCTGCCGCGCGACCAGCCCTGCCGTCAAGCCGCCGCCGACGATGACCACACTGCGTTTGGGAAGCGTCTTTGCCATGAGTGCGCTTCCTCAGCTAGCTGAAATCAAGGATGGATTTTGGATTGCCGGCCTGCGGATACGGTTTGCCGCGATACTGCACCATGTCCAGCGCATGCGTGGCCGGCAAGCCGGGGTAGCCCAGCATCTTCCAGAACACCTTGTTGTAATTGCCGCCATACATCGGGTCGGAGAAGCAGGCCTGTACGAACAAGGGATACACCAGACTGTTGAACCATGAGCCCAGCGAAACGCTATCGGTGTTCACGTGCTCGTCCTGGATGTCGTGCAACAGCAGGTTCGCTTGCGCCGGCGACAACTGCTCGAACGGCTTTGAATGACGCTGCATGCTGACTTCGTTCGCTGCATTCAAGCCAACCTTGAAAAACTGGGCCGGCGTCAACGGCGACTGCAAGCCCATTTCCGGCGGCCCCTGATTCCAGGGCCCGCGCAAATAGCGGCCCTTGCCCTGCCCGAAGGCGCCGCCAAGCTGACGGTCGAAGAATGTCGCGAGACCACAATCCACGCCGTTCGGCGTGTACTGATCGGCCGGACACATGACATTCACCAACGCTTCGACGAATGCGGCTTCATCCGGGCCGAAGAACTCGTAGCCTTCAAACGGGGCCGTCTCCGCCGGCGCACCGGCCGCGCGCGACTCCACCGCCGCCACCGTTCCGGCCACGGCCGCCGCACCTGCCAGTGCCGCCGCTTGTTTGAGAAATTCACGGCGCGGTGATTTGCCTGGATCCTCGATGCTCATGCGCTTTCTCCACCGGCGTTTGACTTGCGTGCCGTGACTTCGATCTCGATTTTCATGCGCGCATCGGCCAGTCCCGCCGAAATCATGGTAGCCGCAGGACGGCACTCGCCCAGATACCGGCGCAGCGTGGGCCAGCAAGGTTCAAAATCCGCCGCATTGGGAACGATGTACGTCACACGAACGATATCACGCAGAGTAGCGCCTGCTTGACGCAACGCGGACTCGATGTTTTTCAGGCATTGCTCGGCCTGCTCGACAACCCCCTCGGCAATCGTCATCGTCGCATAGTCGAAGCCCGTCGTGCCGGAGACGAATATCCAATCGCCGTCGACCACGGCACGCGAATAGCCAATCTGCGCTTCGAAGGAGGAACCAGAACTGATGTGTTGCCGGGGCATTGCCAAACCTCGTGATTCTATATGTTTGTTTTTCCCAGTAAACACAGCCAATATAGCGGATTCAGCGCAGCCACCAAGGGTCCAATATGATCAAAATCAGCGTGATGTATCCGAACAACCCCGGATCAACGTTCAATCATGAATACTATCGCGATAATCACATGCCGCTGGTGAAAGCGCGCATGGGCGAGAAGCTGAAGTACTACACCGTGGACAAGGGATTGGCAGGCGCAACGCCGGGCTCCACGCCAACCTACGCCGCCGCGGGCCATCTGTTTTGCGGATCGGTGGAAGATTTTCAACAAGGCTTTGGGCCGCACGCGAAAGAGATCATGGGCGACATTCCCAATTACACGGACATTGCGCCCATGATCCAGATCAGCGAGGTGATGGTGAGCTAGGCGTGTTTGCGGGTGATTCTATTCCTTCTCCGGCATGGCGGAAGAGTGGTGGCTGGTGATCAGCCACTGCGTGCCGTCCCACTTGTAGGTGTACGTGAAACGAGCCTTCACCTGGGCGCCGGTCGTTGCAAACGTGAACGTATAGAGCCCTGAGTCCACCGCTGTCGTGCAACCGATCTCGATGCTGCGGGAATCGATCCGCCCGAATGGTTTGTTTTCAAGGAAATGATGGAAGCAATCTTCCTTCTCATCAGGCGTCAGCCTGGGCTTGTTCTACACCGTCGGGAGAAGCACCGACCGTACGGCGTAGTTGGCCACGACTTTATGCGGATCGCCCGTCTGCAGTGAATCATTCCAACGATCAAACAGTGATGCGATCTCCCGCTCGCTGGTTGCCACACAGTTTTCCGTGCGCTGCGTCGTGAGATTGGGTCCCTGCGGCGCTGAAGCGCAGCCACCCAGCGCAAGTGTTGCAGCCACTGCGGCAAAAGCCAGACGTAACAACATGGTTGAATCCTCCTTTGGATTTGAAACGGTGCGCGAGAGTGAACTACTTTGCTGGAGCCACGTCGGTCAGGTCCTGAAAGGTGAACAACTTGGCATCGACGAACTGACTCACGGCATTCCCGCTATACGTTTTGCCGCCCCTGCCATCGCGCTTCATGCCCCGCGGCAACACCCACATGTTGGACATCATGTCCTCACCCCAGTCCATGGAGCGGCCGACGATTACCGTGCCATCCTTCGCAACGTAAAGCGCTCGAGTGCAGGCCTCCACCGGTACTGGACCGCCTAACAAGAGGGTCGCCGCGAGGAGAACAGTCAAGAGTCCCCCTGAGAAGCCAGTGTTCCGCATGCATAACCCCCTAAAATTCAAACAGAATGACGCTGAGAATTCATCTTGAGCACACTACGTCCGAGCAGCTGCACACCCGCCTGGCTTGAATACACGTTCGCGTGAAGGCGGGTATTTGATAAGTTTGTCCGCAGGCCTGACCGGACGAGGCAGCAACTCGCCGCCACAATTCGGGCACCGCCCCGCAAGCTTACCCATCGCACACGACTCGCAGAACGTGCATTCGAACGAGCAGATGCGTGCCATTCGAGAATCGGGCGGCAAGTCTACATCGCAGCATTCGCAGGAGGGTCGGATCTGAAGCATGTGAAGCTCGGTGAGAAGTTAAGGCGCTACGACATGGGACTGAGGCAATTGAACTCGATGCAGTCTCGTAGTGCAAGCGCTTGGTGCGAAGTACGACCTACGGCGCAAGCTCAGCAGAGTACCCATCCAAAAACTCGAGGAACCTGGAGACCTCAACAATGTCGCGCCCCGTAAAGCGGATTGAGTGCGCGCCCGTTCGTTCGACTATCGAGAGATAACTCAAGATTTCCCCTGGCCGATAGTGCTTGAAGCTGACATCCAGGCGAACCGGTTTTTGAAGGACGTAGGGGCTCAATTCGCGGCGGCGCCCAACCCCCGCCTTCACTTTGGCCCGTATGAGCGCCTGGGCTGCCGCCGGCGTCATGGTTGCAGCCGCATGGAAGCTGATCGCCTTTTTCACGACAGCGCCTTCGATCTTGCCAAGCAGCGCCTGGGCCTCAGCAACGGCGGCATCGTCGCCGGAAATTGCAACCACCGGCACGCCAAAGTGGCCCGCAATGGCGGCGCTGATTCCCGCTTCTGGCATCGCGATGCCGTTGAGTGCCACAGAGGTGAGGGTGGCGCTTGACAGGGTGTGGGCACGGACGCCGGTTGTGCTGGTCGTCGACGCGTGATACCCAATGAAGACCGCGGCGTCGAAGGTCGAATCGATGCCCTCCATCATGCCGAGCGGTCGCGGCCAGGACCGAATAACGGTCACGTCGTATGGGAGGAGTTCGATGAGCAGGTTCTCCCCGTTTCCATGGGCATCGGCGACGACAATCGTCGTTGCACCCGCGTCGCGAGCGCCCTGTATTGCCGCCAACACCTCGGCGGTCATGAAGCCGCGAAAGCGCTCGTACTCGAAGCCCGCCGGGTGGAGTTGATCAGCCGTGACCACGCCGGCGACTCCCTCCATGTCCGCGGAAATAAACACCTTGAGTGAGGGCTTAGCCTGCAAGGCAAGCGGCATCAGTGACGCAAGGATTGCGAGAACTATGGATCGACGGTCGGCTATGTGATTCATGTGATGGCTCGACTTATTTGGCATGTCTCGATGAAAAAAAACTGACGCTCGCGTGGAACGGCCGGGCACGCCGCTAGAACCGGCGTCGCCGGCGCACAAGTATGATCTTTCACTTCTTCTGCGGCGAGGTGCGACCAATCGAGCGCTTTGGCGCCTTTTGAGCCCAGGCCGCTCTGACAAGCGACTTGACAACATCGGCCTGAGCCTTGTCCATTGCAATGCGCACCCCACAAACCTTCTTCCCCCACCAAAGCTTTTCTACGAACTCAGAGTACTGCGCAAGCGCCGGCTCGCGCTCTTCATCACCTACAAATACATGCACGTGTGTCATTTCTGGAGGCACGGTTACAAAGATCTTTCCGGCTACGCGAAATGAAGACAAGTGAAAATGAGGCTGCTCCGTAACTTCGGGCAGGGCAAGCGCAAACTTGCGAAGCGAGTCGATCGTCATCGACACACGCCGCGCTACCTTGGCACGCGCTACAGCCACAGAGGGCCTAACGCCCGCATTGAGCAACGCGCGGCGGTGCTGACGCGGATCGAAGGCGGTTTATCCAGAAATCCAACATGCAAATGATCTCCGCCAGGCTACTCGCCGCGCGCTCGCTCGAATTGTCAGGCATCACTGGGATCGTGGATACCCCACCACTTTGGACGCTTTGAAACATAGGAATGAGATTGTGGCGCGAGTTCTTGGCGATTGGGTGAGTCGAATGCACCCAAAGCAAGTGCTAAGGTGGGCTTGTCATCAACCGCGCCAATTGTGCTCCCGCGCACCGAACAAAATGCGCGGCTTGACCATTCTGATGATCGCCATTTGGACGGCGCTCCACCGGAACCCGTCCATTGAACTTGATCTCGCGCGAATTCAATCCACGTTTGCGTGAGAGCACCAGAGTGGCGCTGGCATTGTTTGCACGAGCAGGTGTGAGGCTTCAGTGCTGGGCCTGTAGCTACAAAACGGATGTTCCCGCACAAGCAACCGCCCTCATAGATCTTCGGCTTTGCCATATTGAATACCTGACTACACTTGTTGTGATCTTTCTATTACACACATCTTGAGCTGGAGCTGCCCCGTTTCGGTGGACAGTTTCTCGTCTTCGTCTTTTGATCTCGTCTTCATCAATCTTACACTGCAATCGCAGTCTGCCGCCGCAGGCGGCAGAAGCTCCTGCAGGTTTTTCTCCAGTCTTCCGAACAACCC
>JANXOV010000044.1 GCA_025357635.1 Pseudomonadota bacterium | reverse complement strand
TACATGGTGCCTGGCAAATCCTGATGAGACCCGGCGCGCGTCACTTACGGGCAGCGCGCACGTCCGCGGGGCTCACCGGCCCCGCTTCGTTGGCCCAGCTGCCGCGCACGAAATTGCAAACCGCGGCGATCTCCGAGTCATCGAGCACATCGGCGTAGGCGGGCATCGATTCCCAGGAGCCAAACGACACGCCCTTGGGTGTCGAAGGACCGTGGACAATGATGTTGATGAGCGAGGCCGGATCCTCGCCCTGTGTCACGGCGCTGCCCGCCAGCGGCGGACCCATGAAAAAACCGCCGCGCCCGGATTCACCGTGACACTTCTGACACCGCTCCTTGTAAGCGGACGCGCCCGCCGCGACCTGTTCGCTCGACACGCGTTCGCCGGCATATGCCGGTCCCGGCAGGCTCTTCACGTACACCGCCATCGCCTGCAGATCTTCGCGCGTCAGCAGTTTCAGGCTGCCGACGATGACCTCGTTCATCGGCCCGAAAGTTCCGGCCCGGGCACTCGCGCCGGTGCGAAGATACTTCTCGATGTCGGCGACGGACCATGAGCCCAAGCCGTGCCTGGCGGATGTCAGGTTCACCGCGAACCATTTACCCACCTTGCCGGCCGCTATCTGGTCATTGAACACCCCGCCCTGGTAGGCAGCCTCCTGGCGTTCCGCCATGAACCAGTTGCGCGGCGTATGGCAGGCGCTGCAATGCCCCAGCCCTTCGACCAGATACGCGCCTCGGTTCCATTCCTGCGACTTGGCGCGATCGGGCACGTAGCGCCCTGGGGTGAAGTACAGCTTCTTCCATAGACTCACACCCCAACGCATCCGCAACAGCAAGCCATTGTCGGGCGGCGAGTAGCGCACCGCCGGGATGGTGCGCAAGTAAGCGTAGATATCGGCCACATCGGCGTCGCTCACCTTGGTGAACGAGGTGTAGGGAAAGGCGGGAATCAAGCTGGAGCCGTCCCGGTCCAGTCCTTCGTGCATCGCCCGGCGCAGATCCGCAGCGCTCCACTGACCGATCCCGGTTTCCCGGTCGGAGGTGATGTTGGTCGAATACACCACACCGAAGGGAGTCTCGAACGCCACTCCTCCGGCCATTGGCGCTCCGCCAGGACGGGTGTGGCAGCTTGCGCAGTTGCCAGCGCTCGCCAGATAACGGCCGCGATCCACGGCGGTGCCGGCCGAAGGCGTCGCAGCACTCTGCTCCACCGCGTGCGCGCCGGGCAGCAGCAACGCGATGCTGAAGGTTAGCGCCAGTCGTGTCGATGCTTTCAAAGCGAACGGCGCGACTTACTTCTTCGCCTTTTCTTTGCGGTACGTGTCGTGGCAGTCCTTGCAGCTGAGTGCATCCACCACTTTGGCGAGAGCTGCGTCCTTGCCTTGCTCGTGTGCGGTCTTGGCCATATCAGCCGTCATCTTCGCGAATTCGTTCATGCGCTTTGAAAAATCGGGCCAGTTGCTCCAGACCTCGGGCTTCGCTTCCCCGCCCGGCACTTTGGGCGTGTACGCCTTGAGCGCGGTGGAGGCCGTCAAGGCCAGCGCATCCAGATGCGAGATCACATTGTCGTCCGGCACCGCGCCCGAGAGAATCTGCCCCACCACCGCGGCCTGCTCGTTCAGCGTCTTCATGATGTGTTGCCGGTACTCGATCACGTCCTTGTCATCCGCGCGCACGGCCGGCGCCACGCACAGCAGGGTGATGGAAGCACACAACGCTCTCAACGCAGTTTTCATGGCAGGCTCTTCGGTGACTCGCAGATTTATCGTAACTCGGCCGAGGCCACCTGGGAATTATTCTCGGCAGTCTCCTCCGCAATGGTCCGCGGAAAAGGCGGCCCGGCGTAGGGAGGCGCCGGTTTCTGCAGCGCAATCGAAGCCGCCTGAGCCTTCGAGGCCGGCACGAGGTTGACCTGCGTCCATCGCGCCAGCAGCGCGGCGGAAATGGCCGTGTTGGCGCCACTTTCATCCGGATACCCATCCGCAAGCCGCCGCAGCGCCTTGTACATCGACGGCGCCGAGGACTGGCCGTAGCTCTGGTGATGCGTGGAATACGACCGGTTCATCTGCGAGTACCAGCTTTCGATGTCCAGGTACCCGCCGATCACGCCTTCCGCGCGCGTGGGCGTAAGGTTCAACGAGAAGCGCGCCGCGTGCATGAACTCATCGGTGGCGATGTAGAACACCGCCCACGGATAGATGAAGTCGGACGGGTCGGTGGTGAGCACGCCGCCCTTGATGCGGCCGTGCATCTTCTGGATGAACTTCGATCCCCACCGCACATCGATACGCTGCGAGCCGCCGGGAATCGCATTCTTGCCGGTGGCATCGAGCAGGATCGGGTCGCGCCCGCGGTAGATCATCACCTGCACGTCATCATCGTTGACCAGACTCTCGACGCCCGACAGCTCAACGATCACGCGGTTGTACACATCCTTGGTGACTTCGTCGTTGTCGAAGCCCTGGATGGCGCCTTCGGGCGGGCGGTAATTGCGGATGCAGCCAAGCACGCGGTAGAGCTGATTGTCGACGCCCTTGGCACCGTCGGGGCCGGTGAAATCGGTCTGCCCGATCTTGTAATCGAGATTCAAACCATAGGCCGTGGGCCCGCCGGCTTCGAGGAAGTTGAACTGCTCGGGCGCGGTGGTCGGGTACCAGGCATCCACTTCGCGCCGCAACTGCGTCTCGAGCAGCGTGCGCTGCTTGCCATCCTGCGGGAACAGTTTTTTGAAGTGTTCGCGGTTGCCTTCGTTGAAACCTTTCGGACATTCGGTCTTGCCGTCCGCGCTCTCCCACACCGCCCAGTGCAGGTCGGTGAGCACATAGGCGATGGTGCCATTCGGTGGCGGCGTTGGTGCGTCGGCCGGCGGTTCCGCGGCGGCCGACGCCGCCGTCGCGGGAGGTACGGTGCCCGCAGCATGCACTGCCGCGGCGTAGCCGCACGCAAGCACCACCAGCGCGGCCAGCAACCCGGCCGGAATCCGCTTGCACAAAAGAATGTCAGTAAAAGAGGAAGTCACTCGCCACTCCTGGTCCGCGCGTTGAAATCATCGCGAATCCAATACGCCTTGAAGCCCTGGCGCTGGCCGCGGAACTCTCCGAGGCCGTCGGCATTGATATCCCCCGCGTGCTTGTCGCCCGCATAGGTATAAACGGGCCGGTCGCGGTAGGCCCACACGCGCACGGCGCCGCTCTGGCCCGGGCGCGCGAAACGGCCGGTCTTCGGATCGATGTCGACGATGCTCCAGGAGCGATTGTCAGTCTTCGCGCCGGCAGGCGCCGTCACATAGGGAAATGTATTCAGGCAGCGCTCGACATCACCCGCGCCGCACATGGACAGACGGTAAACCTGCGTCTGCGTGGGATGATCGCAGCCCAGCTGATCGACGGAATCATCGCCGCAGTTGTACATATAGACCGTCTTGCCTTGCGCATCGGAAACCACAATGCCTGCCGCGGTGTTCTGCTGCGTGAAGCCCGCAGGCGGCGGCGGCGAGCGTTGCGTATACACGTTGTGCCAGCCCGGCTCATCGCTCCCGTCACGGCCTTGCGCAACGGGGTCGAGCGTGTAGGTGTACAGGGGCCGCTTGCGAAACGCCCATTGCAGAACGCCGGGCGAGCGCTCGAAAATCGTCCAGTCACCGTGTTGGCGCGCTGACGCGGGCGCCAGCATCGGGATGCGGGTCTTGGCGCACACGCCATCGCAGTTCGACTTGTTCTCAGCGTCGGCATCCGATGCATACACCGAGAACTTGCGGCCATCGAGCAGCATCCGCCCGGTGCGATCGGTCGCGACGTTGAAGCCCGGCGGTAGGTCGGGCGGCGGCTGCACCGGCACGCGCATCGCCGGATTGTCACCGCGGTGCTCGTAAGAATCACCGCCGATGACATCGCCGGGGCGCTGGTCGAGGTTGGACGTATACAGCGCAAAACCGTCGTAGGCCCATTGCTTGCGTCCATCTTTGCGCGTGATCACCGTCCATTTGCCGACGGGCTTGGCGTTCGCGGGCGCCAGCGCAGGCGGGTAGGCCTGCGTGCACGTCGGACGCTGATCCAGCTCGGGCAGTATCAAGCCCGGCGGATACGGACTCATGTATCCGGTGTTGGTGGTGGACTTCACGTCCGTGCAAGTGGACTGGCCCTTCGGGTCGCCGACGTTGCCCACCCGCTGGTCCGTGAACGGCCAGCGATACAGCGTATGGCCCTTCGCGTCCGCGAACACCGGCCCATCCAGTTCGGTTTTTTCGACCCGAAAACCCGGCGGCAACGGTACGCGGACATAGCTTTCAGTCTCGCGCGCGTCGGCCGCGTGCGACGACGCGGCCGACGCGAACGCCAACACTGCGCATCCAACCAGCGCTGCGATTTTGCTCAAATCCATACTCCGCCTCACACCAGAATTTCGCTGAGTGCACTGGCCGTGTTGTTGCTCTTCGTGCCCCACGAGGGCGTATCCACACCCATCACTTTCATGATGGTGTAGCCCAGCCGTGTCGCGGGACCCGCGGCGCCATCGACGTGAATGCCGCTCTTCACCTTGCCGCCGGCGCGCCCCGCCGTGAACATCGGGATGCCATCGAGCGAGTGGATGCGGGCCCACGCGGAGTCGGTGGAGCCATAGATCAGCATGTTGTCGAGCAGCGTGCCGTCGCCTTCCTTTACCTTCGAAAAGGCTTCCACGAAATACGCCCAGGACTCCATAGAACGCCGCAAGAACCAGGAGGCCGTGGGCTGGTAGCCGAGGGACTGGTCCACCGGCTCCTCATGCGTGCAGGTGTGATGGGGCTTTTCATAGCCGGCCTTGACGGTCGAGGCAAAGGCGGACGAGTAGGCCATGTTGAACACCCGCGTCTGATCGCAGGCCGCCGCCATGACCATCAGGTCCGTCATCATGCGGTGTCGCTCAGCCACCGTTTCCGAATCCACCGTGGTCTTGGGATCTTCCTTGGGCGATGTCACCGGATGACAGGAGGCGATGGGTTCGGGCTTGGTGAGCTGGTGATCGAACTGCCGCTCCAGGTCGCGCAGGTCGGTGTAGTACTGATCCAGCCGCGCGCGGTCCTCAGCACTGACCATTTTGGACAGCTGCTTGGTTTGATCGAGCACGCCGCTGAGCACGCTCTTGCGCGCCATGATGCGCGGATTGGGCGTGAAGGTGGCGGCGTTGGGGTCCTGGTAATCGCCGCCGAACAGCTGCTTGTAGAAGTTGAGCGGCGAAGGCTCCGCAGCGTTGACCGAATTGGCGTTCTCGTAGGTGAAGCTGGTGCGAACATCGCCATTGGCGGTGGCCGTGACCGACTGGAAGCGCGTGTTGCGGCCGATGACCCGCGCGATGGTCACATCGATGGTCTCTCCCGGCTTGTCCTGGTCGCCGATCGGCGCGGCACCCGCGCGCGTGATGATCCAGCCGGTGTAGTGACACAGATTGGGCGACGAATCGCGCATCGCATTGAAATTGGTGAACAGGTTGACATGCGGGCGCACGGCGGCGAGCGCCGAGAGCTCTTCCGGAAGGTCGTAACCGGCGCCCACCTTGGCGGGAATGAATATCTTGGAATTCATCCCCAGTCCCCAAAACCACGTGCCGAAGCGCATCGGCAGCGGCGCGCCGCTTGCAAACGCGGTGCCGTTGTCATTCAGAAAACAATTGAGCAGCGGCAGTCCCAGCGTCACGACTCCGCCACCCAACATGCCTCGCAAGAACCGGCGTCTGCCCAGATCGTTGAGACGGGACAATGTGTTCATTTGGTTGCTCCATTCGATGCGTCGGCGGTCAGCTTGGATGCGGGCGCCACGCCGCCGGCCGTCTCGGCCACATGGGAAAACGAGCGGCTGAGCGCGATGGTGCGAAGCAGGTCCGGCAACCGGTACTGCTCGGCGGCGAACTGGCTGTTTAGATACGGCAGTACGGCCTTGTCATCCGGCTTGACTGCGCCCCCGGTGCCATACGCATAGGCGCGCCGCACCATGCAGGCCGGGAGAGCCGGGCTGTCGCGCAGCGCCTGGGCGAGCCCCGCCGGATCATCGAAGTTCTTGCCGTCGAGGTTGCCGCTGGCATCGATGGGCGCGCCCTTTTCCGTTGCCCGGTACTGGCCGGCGCCGTCGAAGTTCTCCAGCGCAAGGCCAATGGGATCGGTGATCTTGTGGCAACCGGCGCATACCGGATTGGCGCGATGCGCGGCCAGGCGTTCGCGCGCCGTGTGCAGTGTCGATTTCGGATCCTCGATCAGCGAGAAGTCCACGTTGGGAGGTGGCCGCGGCACTTTCTGGCAGAGCAGCAGCTCCCGCAGCGCCTTGCCCCTTAAGGTGGGCGAGCTGCGTCCGGGATGCGCATGCGAGGCGAGAAACGCGATCTGCGTGAGCAGGCCCACGCGCGGATTTCCTTGCGGAATCTCATAGGGCGTCCACCCCGGCGGTGTCGACACCCCGTAGAGCGTGGCAAGCGAGGGCGACATGAAGACTTGCCGGGTCGTGAACAGATCGCGGTAATCGCCCTTCCTCACGAGCAGGTGATCGATGATGGTCCGCAAGGTCTGCTCGCGCGCGTCCTGCACCGTGTCGCCCACGAACGCCGGATAGATCCCGGGATCCTTGGAAAGCACCGCAAACTCATCGAATCCCAGCATGTCATCGAACAGGGCGCGCACGCCCGTTTCCAGGCGCGGACTTGACAGCAGGTAATCCACGGCGCGCGTCATGCCGTCCGGCGAGTGCAGGTCACCACGCGTCGCCATGCTCAGCAAGGCATCATCCGGTGCGGAGTTCCAGAGGAAGAAGCTCAGGCGGCTGGCGAGAGAATACGATTCCAGGCGCCGCTGCCCGGGCGAGGCCGGGTCGGGTTCTGAGCGGTCGACCACGAACAGCATGTCGGGGGAGACCAGGATGCCTTCCAGCGCCACGGCCAGCCCGCCATGGAAATCCTTCAGGCGGTTGGCGGCACCGCCGGCCGCGTCGACCAGCTTGCCCAGCTCATCCCTGGTCAGCGGCCGGCGATACAACAGCCGGCCGACGGAACTCAAGAATTGCGCGGCGCAGCGCGCGTCGGCCGCGTTGTCGCGCTTGGGCGTGCAGGGCACGAGGAAGTTGCGGTGTTCGGGGCTGACCACCTGATCCGCCATGGCGCGCGCGGTGCGCTGGAATTCCTGCATCTGCGCGGTGGTGACGCCGGCGCTCGACGCGCCGACCTGGAGCAACCCGTCGGTGCGGCGGAAGGGGGCGAAATGCGGCGCAACCCGAATATCGGGACCGAACACGTAGGCCAGGGTGTTGAGGTATTGCTCCTGGGAAACAAGCCTCACGCGCACGGGCGAGGCCGCATCGGGGGCTTCCGTGAGCTTCACATCGGACTGCGCAGGATCGGCGCCGGCGACAGAAACGCCGAAGAGGAAGCAGGGGCTGACCAGCACTGCGATCAATGCCTGGCTTAACAAAAATCGTACCGAACTGCTCAATGCTACTTACCTCTTCGCAACCGCGCGCCCGGTCGACTCACGGCTTCAGTTGCGCTCGAATCTCGCCCGGCTTGTGCTCTGCGCTATGGACATTTAAATAAAGTTTGCCGCTCTGAAAGTCGGCGTACTGTTCAGCGGTCAGCTTTGAGCCGGCCGGTACCGCCCAGGTCCCATCGGGTCCTTGCGTCAAGGTGATGATGGGTGGTCCGCTCTCGCCGGGCGCCCCGATGTGGATATGCGCGGCAGTGCCGGCGATGCCCTGGGTTTTGACCGAGCCGCTGACCGTTTTGTCCTTGTTCACCTTGAGGGTGCCCGATCCCGTCGCCGACGTCTGGACGGGAGGCGTCTCTTCGGCGCCCGTCAGGGTGACCTTCACATCGTTGGCCGACGCGGGGCCGCAGACCACCAAAGTCGCCATGGCGAGCAGGGCCTTGAGAGCGGTTGCGCCTTTCGGATAGCTGTTTTTCATCGGATGACTCCTTTGGATCAAGCGAAAGATAGACCGGAGACAGCGATTCTGCGCTCAAAGCAAGGAAATCTGCACGGGATTTTGGAGGGAAGATTGGCTCCGAGCAGCTGAGCAAGTCGCCATTTGCCTTCGACGGGCGAGCCGTGTCGCCCCGCCCGCCAACCTCCCGATTGACGTGTGCAGGGACCCCACGGACATTCCCATTGCTCGTCCGGGCGATTACTAGCGGCGCAATTTCCAGATCGACCGAACTGCAGATCATGATCTATGCGCCCTCCCGGCCCGCGCGCAAATTGATGCCAAAGCTCCATTTCCAGTGATCGCCGTCCTTAACATAGACCGACGTGCCCCAAACAGGTCCAACCTTCTGGCCGTAGCAGGTGCCGTCCGCAGTGGCCTTGAATGTCAGGATGCCGACCGTCGGCGAGAGCATCGTACCCGCGGCATCGGTGACGCCGACACTCTTAACCTCGCATCCAGTCCCTGACCAGTTCTTCAGTGCATCGGCCTTGGTTGCGAGGTGGATACCAAAAATATTGATGAATGAAATATCCCTTGCCGTCAGGTCCGCAATTTTTTTGGCATCGTGTGCTCTCCATGCTTCCCAGACGGCCCTTTCGACCGCGAACATGCCGTCGGTGCGAGCATCTTGATTTGTGGGTTTAGCCTTGACCTCTGCACGTGCATCCTCCTGGTCAACCGGGTTCACAGCAGCCGCTATTGGATCGATAATCGGAGCTTCGGCGTGGAAGACTTTTTTCCACTTATCGCCTTCGCGAACGTATACCCCCGCCGCCCAACTGTCAGTCGGAATTTCTTTTCCGCCGCATGTGCCGCTAACGGTCACCTTATGAGTGAGCAGCGCCTCGTCCTTACCAAGCGGGCTCATGTGCTCCTCGGACAGAGCGTAGCTCTTGATCTTGCAATCAGCGCCGGTGTATTCCTTTGTCGCTGATGCCTTGTCGAGCCTGCCAGGCGCACCCCAGCCGACAAAATTGTCCGAAAGAAACGCATCCCAGAACTTCGCGTCCTTGGACCTCCAAGCCTCGTAAGCACTCTTTTCGAGCTTTACGAGTGCAACGCTTGTAGGTCCGGCCGGAGCGGTCTTTTCAGTCGTGTTGGCAGCCTTTGCATTGCTCACCAGTGCGTTTTCGACGCTGTTTGCGAAAACTAGAGCGGCTGCCACGGCAAAAGCCAAATACCTTCGCTTGGCCATAAATTGTTGCCTCGAAAAAAGCGTTGTAAACTGAATTCCAGGCCAAAGGCCGTACTGTTGTTCGGCGCAGATGGAGTGCAAAGGCTCGTTAATTCTCCGACGATAATACTCCCCGCCCGTGAAGCGAAAGGCGGTTTCTTACTCAGGCAGGACCAAGTGCTCGACCGCAAAAATGTGGAGTCCGAGCGCACTGACTTCACTCTGCTCGAAGCTGATGGCTAGGTAGGCGTCAGGGCGGGAGATACGCGTCAGGCCGTCCAGGCTTACCGAACCAAGACCGATTTTTCACACTGAACCCGCCGTTGCTGTGAATGTTAGTTTCGAGCGCCGCTTCTGCTATAAAATCGCCCCGTAAACAATTATTGCCAATGCCAGCGCCAAACCCGGACACACCTTGAACTTTTGCAGCAATTGCGGCTCGCCGATCGCCATCAAGACCCCGCCCGGCGACCATCTCCCCCGATTCGTTTGCGAGCAGTGCGGCTCCATCCACTACAAGAATCCGCTGCTGGTCTTAGGCTGCGTGCCCGAGTGGGAGGGGCGGATTCTGCTGTGCCGCCGCGCCATTGAGCCGCGGCGCGGGTTTTGGACCGTTCCGGCAGGATTCATGGAAAACGGTGAAACCATGCAGCAGGCCGCGGCGCGCGAATGCCACGAGGAAGCGCTCGCCCGCGTTGAGGTGGGATCGCTGCTCGCCGTCGTCAGCGTCACGCACGCGCATCAGGTGCATGTGATGTTCCGATCCACCCTGATCACGCCGGAGTTCGCGCCAGGCCCTGAAAGCCTGGAGGTCAAGCTGGTCACCGAGGACGAGGTGCCCTGGGAGGAACTGGCGTTTCCAAGCGGCGAATTCACGCTGCGCCGGTATTTTGCCGACCGCGCGCAGGGCCGCGAGGACCATCATTTCACGGAATTGCAACGGCGCCATCGGATCGAGCCATGACGGGCGCAGCGGGGTCCGCCAGCCTGCCGGGTGCGCACGCCGCTCTTTATGGCACAATAAACGCGCCAGCGAATATCCACTTCTTTTTTTCTAAGGGTACGCCATGACCTTCGTGGTCACAGAGAATTGCATCAAGTGCAAGTATATGGATTGCGTGGAAGTCTGCCCCGTGGATTGCTTCCACGAAGGCCCCAACTTTCTTGTGATCGATCCGGATGAGTGCATCGACTGCACCCTGTGCGAACCTGAGTGTCCGGTGGAGGCGATCTACTCGGAAGAGGAACTGCCCTCAGGCCAGGAAAACTTCCGTCAGCTCAACGCGGAACTTGCCAAGAAATGGCCGGTGATCAGCGAGATGGGCACGCCGCCCGCCGACGCGAAGGAATGGGAAGGCAAAAAGGACAAGCTCACGCTGTTGGAACGTTGATCGGGCGCGCGGCGCCGAACCGCGCCTGGCTCATCGGCCCCGGCTCAGCGGCGCGCGAGTTGCAGATCTTTCAAATATCGCACCAGGTCAGTCGGCGGCAGATAGCCTGAAATATAGTCGCCGGACTCGGTGACGATGGCCGGCGTGCCGCGCACGCCGATACTCTGCCCCAGCGCATATTCCCGGGCCACCGGATCGCTCGGGCACGACTTGCTCAATTCGGGTGCGGTGCCCAGCTTGGCGCGGGTCAGCGCGGCATTGCGGTCCTCCGAGCACCACACGGCCTGTGCCTTGCGCCAGCTCTCAGTACCCGGACCCGAGCGTGGAAACGCGGCGTAACGAACGCGGACACCGAGGCGGTTCAGTTCCGCGATCTCACTATGGAGCTTGCGGCAATAGCCGCAGTCGACATCGGTAAACACCGTGATGGTGAACTGCGGCGCCTTGGGGGAGAAGATGATCATCTGCGATTCAGGCAATGCGCTGAGCAGTTGCTTGCGCGCCGCGTTGCGGCGATCTTCCGTGAGATTTTGATGCGTGTTCATGTCGTACACGCTGCCATCGATGAAGTATTTGCCATCCGCGGTCAGGTAGCTGATCTCCGCGCCCTGGCTGAATTCGTACAGACCGGGAATCGGCGCCGGGCGCAGGTCCTCGATCTTGGAGCCGGCGGGCAGCTTCTTGAGCAGTTCGATGCGCGGATCGGTGCTTTCGCCAGCCGCCCACGCGGTTGCCGCGCAAGCAAGCGCGCCAACGATGAAAACAAGCCGGGTGATTCTGCACGACATGCGAGGCTCCAAGCGCCGGTGATCCGGACTTGTGATTCTAGCTCAAGCCGAAATCCCGTGCTCGTCAGCCGCGCGGATGATGCTGCGAGTGCAGTTCTTTCAGACGTTCGCGCGCCACATGCGTGTAGATCTGCGTCGTCGACAGATCGCTGTGGCCGAGCAGCATCTGCACGACACGCAGATCGGCGCCGTGATTGAGCAGATGCGTGGCAAATGCGTGACGCAGCGTGTGCGGAGACAACTCCTTGTCCACGGCCGCCTTCTTGGCATAGCGCTTGATGATGTGCCAGAAAGCCTGCCGGGTCATGCGGTCGCCGCGGCGCGTCGGAAACAGATAGTCGGTCTGCCGCTCCAGCAGAATTTCAGTGCGCGGTCCCTGCATGAACTGGCGCAACCAGCGCATCGCCTCATCGCCCAGCGGTATCAGGCGCTCGCGGTTGCCTTTGCCGACCACGCGCATGACGCCTTGATTAAAGTTGATCTGATTGTGCATCAGACTGACCAGTTCGGAGACGCGCAGGCCGGTGGCGTAGAGCACTTCGAGCATGGTGCGGTCGCGATGTCCAAGCGGATCATTCACGCTCGGCGCCTCGAGCAGCGAATCGACTTCAGCTTCCGTCAGGGATTTAGGCAGCGACCGGCCGATCTTCGGCATCGCGATCTGCGCCGTCGGATCCTCCGACATCAGACCCTCGCGGATCACGTAGCGGAAGAAACGGCGAAAGCTCGACAGCTGGCGCGCGGTGGAGCGCGGGCGCGAACCGCCTTCAACGCGGGCGGCGATGAATCCCAAAATTTCGGTGCGCGTGGCCTTGAGCAGCGCGCTGTCATGATCTTCGAGCCAGCGTCCGAGCGCGGTAAGGTCGGCGCGATACGCAGCCAGCGTGTTTGCGGACAGGCCGCGCTCCATCCACACAGCGTCCAGAAAGCGCTGCAAGGCAGGATCGGCGACATCGCGCACCGCTTCGCCGGCGGCGCTGGCGCTGCGCGTGAAAACTGTCCTCTTCAGAGCGGTAGACATAGTGACCTATCTGCGTTGCGGCGAACGCCATTGGGCGCCTGCTCGATCGGGGGCCAGTATGCGAGGCGAAAGACGCCACGGTGCGTGATCAGAATCACACAACCCATGAAGTATTAACATAAGGAGAACCAGATCACAGTACTCTATGCGAATGCGAGAAATACGCAGGCGAATTTACGGTGTTTATTGCATCGCCCTGTTCCTGCCGACGGCAGTTTCAGTGCTGATCCTGAACTTGTTCGTTCCCGGTGTGCGCAATCGGCGTGCGGTTGCGCGCGCCAGTTCGCGAATATTTTTGAAGGCCGCCGGCATTCCGTTTCAGGTGTACGGATTGGAGCGGCTGCCCAAGGCGCCCTGCGTCGTGGTCGCCAATCATGCCAGCTATCTCGACGGACTCGTCGTTGCCGCGGCATTGCCGCCGGATTTCGCATTCGTCATCAAGAAGGAAATGGTGCGTGTGCCGGTGGCAAGCATTCTGCTGAAGCGGCTGGGTGCGGAGTTTGTGGAGCGTTTCGACAGTCACAAGGGCGCAGCGGATACCCGCCGCGTGCTGAAGACGGCCGCGAAAGGCCAGTCGATCGTGTTCTTTCCGGAAGGCACGTTCACCGAGCATCGAACCATCGGAAAATTCCACTCCGGCGCATTTGCCACCGCCGCGCGCAACAAGATGCCGGTGGTTGCCGTGGCGTTGCACGGAACCCGCGATGCCATGCCTACGGGAACGCTGTTGATGCGGCGCAAGCCGATTCGGGTCGAGGTGCTCGCGATTTTTCAAAGCACGGAACACGCGCCGTTGACGGCAGGCGAGGTGCGGCAGCTGGCGCGCTCACGGATCGCGGAAGCCGTCGGGGAATCGTTGGCCACCTAGCACAGGCCGCTGCCTTGGTCGTCTCGCCACCCGGACGAACCTGCCGCACCGCGCCAGAGTTCACATAAAACCGTCAGGATTGACGGATTTTGTTTTGCATCGCAAAATCCGCGCTTCTTCCAATGACACGAAACGGCAGGCTTTCAACTATGTCCAAGGATCAAGTGGTCATTCTTGCAGCGCGGCGTACGCCGGTTGGCGCCTTCCAGGGTGTGTTTGCCGGCGTGACGGCCCCGCAGCTCGGTGGCGCCGCCATCAAAGCCGCCATCGCCGACTCCGGTGTCGCCTCGGCGGATATCAGCGAAGTCATCATGGGATGTGTGCTGCCGGCCGGAATCGGTCAGGCGCCCGCGCGGCAGGCCGCATTTATCGGCGGCGTGCCATCCGGCGTCCCCGCAACCACCATCAACAAGATGTGTGGCTCGGGCATGCGCGCCTTGATGATGGCGGCGGACCAGCTTCGTGCGCAGACGGCGGACATCATTGTCGCCGGCGGTCTGGAGTCGATGACCAACGCGCCCTATCTGCTGCCCAAGGCGCGCGCCGGCATGCGCATGGGACACGGCGAGGTATTGGACCATATGTACACCGACGGCCTGCAGAGTCCGTGGGACGGTCAGCTCATGGGCTGTTTTGCCGAAGCCACGTCGGAGAAGTATGGATTCACCCGGGAAGCGCAGGATGCTTTCGCGACCGAGTCATCCAGGCGGGCGATTGCCGCCAGCAATAGCGGTGCCTTCGCCAAGGAAATAGCGTCCGTGACCGCCAAGACGCGCAAGGGCGAGGTGGTGGTGGACAAGGATGAAACACCGTTCACACTGGATGTGTCGAAGATCCCGACCTTGAAACCCGCGTTCAAGAAGACAGGAACGGTCACCGCCGCCAGTTCCTCCAGCATTTCTGACGGCGCCTCGGCGCTGGTGCTGACGCGCGCCTCAGTCGCCGAAAAACGCGGCTTGAAGCCGGTTGCGACAATCGTGGGCTACGCGAGCTTTGCGCTGGAACCAGAGTGGTTCACCATCGCTCCGGTCGGCGCCATCAAGAAAGTGCTGCAGCAGACCGGCTGGAGCGTGGCGGACGTCGACCTGTTCGAAATCAATGAAGCGTTCGCGGCGGTGACCATGGCCGCCACCAAGGACCTGTCACTGGATCCGGCCAAGGTGAACGTCAACGGCGGCGCCTGCGCGCTGGGGCATCCGGTGGGCGCTACCGGTGCGCGCATTACCACCACGCTGATTCACGCACTGGCGGCCCGCGGGCTGACCCGCGGGGTGGCGGCGCTGTGCATCGGCGGCGGGGAAGCCACGGCCATCGCGATTGAACTGATCAAGTAACTCTTGATCCGAGGGAAGTAAGGGGCATCCATGCCCCCGGCCATGCCCAATCCGTTGACCATCCTAGTTGCCGGCGTCCATGGCCTATCAGCATGGGTTTCCCGCTCTATAAAGCGTCTTTTAGGGGAATTGCCCTCATAGGCTGTCCGACAGGTGGATTGAGTTGGTTGGCGGGTTATTCTGTGGTTAATTGTTCGGCTGTTTTCAACCAAAACCTTGGGGAAATCGTAAGCGAATGAACATCAATGAAGCGCGCGCCGTCATCACCGGGGGCGCATCGGGTCTGGGTAACGCCGTTGCCCGCCACGTCGTCGCCGCCGGCGGCAGGGTCGCATTGCTCGACGTGCAGGACGCGCTCGGCGCAACCGCCGCCGCCAATCTCGGCCCCGCGGCAACCTTTATCAAGTGCGATGTCACTAACGAACAGAACGTCAATGACGCCGTGCAGCGCGCGCATGCCTTTCTCGGCTCGATCAACCTGACGGTGAACTGCGCCGGCGTGGTGGGCGCGGGACGCATGCTCGGTAAATCCGGCCCGATGGCCGGCGATTTCTTCACCAAGGTGATTCACATCAATCTGATCGGCACCTTTCTCATCGACAAGGCCTGCGCCCACTTGATGACTCAGAACACACCGAACGCCGATGGCGAGCGCGGGCTGATCATTCATACCTCATCGGTCGCCGCCTATGAAGGACAAATCGGTCAAGTCGCCTACTCCGCCACCAAGGGTGCCGTGCTGGCGATGACGCTACCCATGGCACGCGAACTCGCGGCCTTCGGCATCCGCGTCATGACGATCGCGCCGGGCGTATTCTGGACGCCGATGGTGGACGGCATGACAAAGGAATTGCAGGACTCGCTGTCGGCGCAGGTGCCGTTCCCGAAGCGGCTCGGCCGCGCCGAGGAATATGCCTCGCTGGTCGCTCACCTGTTCCAGTCGCCGTACATGAACGGCGAATCGGTGCGTCTCGACGGCGCCATTCGCATGCAGCCCAAGTAAGGCCAGACCCCATGAGCGAGGAGCTACAACGCGATGTGATGGAGTACGACATCGCCATCGTCGGCGGCGGTCCCGCTGGTTTGTCGTGCGCCATTCGTCTGAAGCAGATCAATCCGGATTTCAGCATTTGTGTGCTGGAAAAGGGCTCTGCACTGGGCGCGCATTCGCTCAGCGGCGCGGTGTTGGAACCCGGCCCGCTGGATGCGCTGCTGCCGCAGTGGCGCAGCAACTCGCCGGCGACCTTCGTGCCGGCCACGCGCGATGAATTCTTGTTTCTCACCCGTACCGGGCGCCGCAAGCTCCCCACCCCGCCGCAGATGCATAATCGCGGCAACTTCATCATCTCGCTGGGACAGCTGACACCCATACTCGGCGCGGAAGCCGAGCGCCTGGGCGTGGACGTGTTTGCCGGCTTCGCCGCGGCGGAGGCCCTGTTCGACGAGGCTGGCGCTGTCAAGGGAGTGCGCATCGGCGACATGGGCGTGGAAAAAAATGGCGAACCCGGGGCGAATTTCGCGCTCGGGCCCGAGATTCACGCCAAGACCACGGTGCTCGCCGAAGGCTGCCGGGGCAGCATCTCCAAACAACTGATCCAGCGCTTCAAGCTCGATGCGGGCAAATCGCCGCAGACCTACGGTCTGGGCTACAAAGAATTGTGGCAGCTGCCCAAGGGCCGGACTGAACCTGGGCTGATTCAACACACGCTGGGCTGGCCGTTGGACAGCAAGACCTACGGCGGCAGCTATCTGTACCACCTGAACGATGATCGCGTGTATCTGGGTTTCGTCGTCGGTCTGGATTATGAAGATCCGCGCTTCAAGCCCTTCGAAGCCTTTCAGCAATACAAGCATCACCCGGCCATCAAACCGCTGCTCGAAGGCGGCGAAATCGTCTCGGGAGGCGCGCGCACGGTCATCGAAGGCGGCTATCAGTCCATGCCGACTCTGGAAATGCCCGGTGCGCTGCTGGCCGGCGATGCCGGCGGCACGCTCAACACGCCCAAGATCAAAGGCATTCATCAGGCCATCCGCTCCGGCACGCTGGCGGCCGAGCATCTGGCTGCGGTGGGCACGAGCAAGGGCTTCGATAGGCGCTGGCGCGAATCAGCCGGCGGACGTGAACTGTACAAAGTGCGCAACATCCGCCCCGGGTTTCGCCGCGGATTGTGGCTCGGACTGGCCAATGCAGGACTGGAAACGGTGACCGCCGGCAAGCTGCCGTGGACCCTGTCCAATCACGCCGATCACAGTGCGTTGAAACGTTTGGACGAGTACGCCTCGCCGGATCGCGGCTGGGGCGAGCGTGATCTGCCGCCGCGCGACCGGCTTGCCTCGGTGTTCTTCGCCAGCACCACGCACGAGGAAAATCAGCCGGTTCACCTGCGTGTGGCCGACACCACCATCTGCGCAACGCGCTGTGCGCAGGAATTCGGCAACCCCTGCACCAATTTCTGCCCGGCCAATGTCTACGAAATGGTCGACGACGGCAACGGCGGCAAGCGCCTGCAGATCAATGCGGCGAATTGCGTGCACTGCAAAGCCTGCGACATCAAGGACCCCTATCAGATCATCACCTGGGTGACGCCGGAGGGCGGCTCCGGACCCAACTATCAGGGCTTGTAAAGAACGCGTGTGCGCCAGG
The DNA here is from genome assembly GCA_025357635.1 of Pseudomonadota bacterium. GTDB lineage: Bacteria > Pseudomonadota > Gammaproteobacteria > Steroidobacterales > Steroidobacteraceae > TMP-86. The sequence goes on along the minus strand of JANXOV010000044.1, from coordinate 8,277 downwards.
TAAACGCGGTTCTCGCAAGGCTCGCGAGCCAGATCGAAGCCGGGAGACTGCTGTCCGATCCGCAGCAACTGCACTGCGCGCAGAAGCTCGACGCAGTGCGCGCCGCGCTGCAAGTTGTACGCGGCCGCAGCTTGCTGGGAAGTCTGCGCCTGCCCTGGACTTCGCCCCCCGCGCAGCAACCCGTGCGTGGCTTGTATATCTGGGGCAGCGTGGGCCGTGGCAAGACCTGCCTGATGGATCTGTTCTTCGAATCCCTCACCTTCAAGCAGCGCCAGCGCAGCCATTTCTACCGCTTCATGCGCGAGGTTCACGCGCGGCTGCATGCGCTCAAAGGCGTTGAAGATCCGCTCGAACAGGTGGCCCAGGAAATCTCCCAGCGCATCCGCCTGCTGTGCTTCGATGAACTGTTCGTCTCGGACATCGGCGATGCGATGATTCTGGGCACTTTGTTCGATGCCCTGTTCCGCCGCGGCGTGACGCTGGTGGCCACCTCCAATGTTGCGCCGGATGACTTGTACAAGGACGGGCTGCAGCGGCAGCGGTTTCTTCCCGCCATCGACCTGCTCAAACGTCACCTGGACATACTGCACCTGGACGGCAGCCTCGACTACCGGTTGCGCCATCTGCAGCAAAGCGGAACCTATCTTCTGCGCGCCGCGTCTGGAATCCAGGAGCGCATGCGAAAACTGTTCGCGGATTTGATCGGCCAGCCCGGCAGCGGTCCGCGCGCGGTCGAGGTGAACGGCCGCAGCATCGAGGCCCTGGACACCTCACGCGACATCGTCTGGTTCGACTTCGCCGCTTTATGCGAGGGGCCACGCAGCCAAAATGACTACATCGATCTGGCGCACGACTATCACACCGTGTTCATCTCAGGCGTCCCCGTGTTCGATGCTTCGCGCGAGGACGCCGCGCGCCGCTTCATCATGCTGGTGGATGAATTTTACGACCGTGGCGTGAAGCTGGTCCTGTCAGCGGCAGCCGCGCCGAGCGCACTGTATCGAGGCGAGCGGCTGGGATTTGAATTCGAACGCACCGCCAGCCGTTTGATCGAAATGCAGTCCGGCGACTATCTTGCCCGCCAGCACCGCGCCTGAGCCGGGCGCGGGACTTGCGCGCCTACCCTTCGAAATCAGCCTGATTTTCCGGCGCAGCGGCGCGAAACGCCGGCAGCTGACGGCAATGCGCCTCGATGCGTGCAACGCGCTCGAACTTTTCCACCGCCACCTCGAAGCGCCGCGAGGCGACGCATTGCGCAACGATGCAGATGTCCGCGATGGTGGGAAAATCGCCGCAGCTGTAACTGCCGCGGCAATCCGCCGCCGCCAGCAGTTCTTCAACGGCCTGCAATCCATTGTTCATCCAGTGCCGCGTCCATGCATTGATCGCATCCTGCGGTTGCTGCATCTCGCGCGCGAGGTAGCGCGTCACCGACAGATTTTGCATGGGCTGGATGTCCGCCGCGATGGTCTGGGCGATGGCGCGAACGACCGCGCGATCCGCCGCGCTCTTGGGCATGATGGGTGGCGCCGCGTACGCCTCGTCGAGATATTCCATGATCGCCACCGATTGCGTCAGCACCCGTTCGCCGTCGATCAAGGTGGGCACCCGGCCCAGTGGATTCATGCGCTTGTAGTCGGGCTGCAATTGCTCGCCGCCCTGGCGCAGCAGATGCACGTAGCGGGATTCATAGGCGATGCCCTTGAGGTTCAAGGCGATGCGCGCGCGGAACGCGGCCGAACTGCGAAAGTAGGTGTACAAAATCATGTCCGTCACCTCCATTGGGAATCACGGCCAAGTCAAGGCCCCGCCGCGCGCGCCTGACGGATTTGCCTCCGCCCTGGCATAATTGCGCGCAGAATCACAAACCACACGCGTCGGTTACAAGGCGTGAGTGTAAAGCTTTCGGGAGTGGCATTCACATGGATCAAAGCTTGTCGGCTTCGCATCGAGGCCTGATGTCCGCCGTGATCGCGGCCGCACGCAAAATCAAGCCGGTTCGCGGCGCAGATGTCGGGGAGTTTCTGCGCGCCTACTACGCGAATGTGGACATCCAGGACCTGGGCGAGCGCACGCCTGCCGATCTTGCCGCCTCCGCCTTGAGCCACCTGCGCTTCGCCCTTCGTCGGCGTGGGCGCGCGCTGGTGCGCGTATTCAATCCGGCGCCCGAACAGGACGGCTATGCCTGCATGCATACCGTGGTGGAACTGGTCAACGACGACATGCCCTTCCTCGTCGATTCGCTTGGCATGGTGCTGTCGCAGCGCGGATTGACCATGCATTTTCTGGTGCACCCCATTTTCGCGGTTGAGCGCGGGCGCGATGGCCGCATCAAGCAGGTAACGCGGCGTTCCGAGGACGCCGCCTCGAAGCAGCGGCTGGAGTCATTCCAGCACCTGGAAATCGACCGCGTCGTCGATCCGGACGAGTTGCGCGACCTGCGCCGCCGGATCCAGAGCAGTCTTCAGGACGTGCGTATCGTCTGCGCCGACTGGGGGGCCATGCGCGCCGCGGCGCGCGCGGCAGCCGCCGACTTCGAGAACATCAGCGCACGCATCGATCCGACTGAGGCCGGCGAAACACGCGCCCTGCTCGGCTGGATGGAGAGCAAGCATTTCACTTTCATGGGCTACCGGGAGTATCGCCTGCGCGGCGCCGCCGGTAGAGAATCCCTGACGCCGCTGGAAGCCACGGGCCTGGGCATCCTACGCACCGGGCGCTCCCGGCCGGCCGTGGTGGGACGCGTTGCAAGCAGCGACATCCGCCGCCAGGCGCGCTCCAGGGAACTTGCCCTCGTAACCAAGGCGAATTCGATGTCCACGGTGCATCGCAGCGGCTATCTGGACTATGTGGGCATCAAGCATTTCGACCGCAGGGGCAAGCTGCTCGGTGAGCGGCGTTTTCTGGGGTTGTGGACCTCCGCAGCCTACAGCACGCATCCGCGCGACATTCCCGTGCTTCGCAAAAAAGTGGAACGCGTCATCGAGCACTTCGATCTCGCGCCCGACAGCCACGACGGCAAGGCCCTGCAGCACATCATGGAGAACTTTCCGCGCGATGAACTGTTCCAGGCCTCGATGAACGAATTGATTCCGCTGGTGGCCGGGGTCTTCGGTCTGCAGGAGCGCCCGAGAGTGCGCATCCTGCTGCGCCGCGACGCGTTCCGACGCTTTTATTCCTGTCTGGTGTTCGTTCCGCGCGACAAGTACAACACGCAGGTGCGTCAGCGCATCGAACGCGTGGTGCGCGAGGAATTTTCCTCGACCAGCATCGAGTCGCAGATTCAGATTTCCGAATCGAATCTGGCACGCGTGTATCTGGTGGCGCGAACGCTGCCCAGCGGCGATGCGCGCATCGACCTTCCCCAGCTGGAACGCAAGATTGAAGCGGCCGTGCGTTCGTGGAGCGATTCATTCAAGGACTCGCTGCTTCTGAATTTCGAGGAGGCGCGCGCGCTGCAGCTGTACGCGCACTATGCCCACGCCTTTCCCGCCGCCTATGCCGAGGACTTTGATGCCGGCGTTGCAACGCATGACGTAGGGTTCCTGGAAGCCATCGAATCCCAGCCGGACGCGCTGCACCTGGACATCTACCGGCTCGATGTGCGCCGCAACGACAAATTCTTCGTGAAGATTTTCCGCAAGCAGGACGCGATCGCCTTGTCCGACGTTCTGCCGATGCTGGAAAACATGGGGTTGAAGGTGATCGCGGAGCGCCCGTATGAACTGGAACTGGCGCCCGGACGGCGCGCCTGGATACAGGATCTGGAAATCGAATTCCGCGCAGCGGCCTCCTCCAAGTTCGAAAAACTCGAACCGGAAATCAAGAGCGCTTTCACCGCCATCTGGACTCAGCGCACCGACAACGATTCGTTCAATCAGCTGACACTCTCAGCAGGCCTGCCGTGGCGAAATGTGGCGATCTTGCGGGCCTACTGCCGCTTTCTGCTGCAGGCAGGTTTGCCGTTCAGCCAGGGCTACATGGCGCAGGTCCTGGTCAACCACGCCGCCATAGCGCGGCTGCTCGCCGAATTGTTCAGCGCACGGTTTACGCCGGGAACGCGGCCGGCCGCGCGCCAGAGCGCCATGAAACGACTGAACGCGCGAATTCATGCGCAGCTGGAGAGCGTGACCCGTTCGGACGAAGACCGCATCCTGCGCGGCTTCTGGAACGCGCTGGGCGCCACCGTGCGCACCAATGCCTTCCAGTCGGCGGCGAACGGCGAGGCAAAGGACTATCTGTCGTTCAAGATTGAAAGCCAGCAGTTGCCCGAGCTGCCGCTGCCGCGGCCGCTGTTTGAAGTCTTCGTCGTCTCCCCGCGAATGGAAGGCGTGCATCTGCGCATGGGCAAGGTCGCGCGCGGCGGCATTCGATGGTCGGACCGGCGCGAGGATTTCCGCACCGAAGTTCTGGGCTTGATGAAAGCGCAGCACGTCAAGAACACGGTCATCGTCCCGGTCGGCGCCAAGGGTGGTTTCGTGGTCAAGCGAATGCCCGCCGGGGATCGCGACACGCAGCAGCGCGAGGTGATTGCCTGCTATGAAACCCTGATGCGCGGACTGCTCGATATCACCGACAACATCGTCGATGACAAGCTCACGCCGCCGCTGGCCGTGGTGCGTCACGACGAGGACGACCCGTATCTGGTGGTGGCCGCGGACAAGGGCACGGCGAGCTTCTCCGACATCGCCAATGCAATTTCCGAAGAGTACGGATTCTGGCTCGGCGATGCGTTCGCCTCCGGCGGCTCGGTGGGCTACGACCATAAGAAAATGGCCATCACGGCGCGCGGTGCGTGGGAGTGCGTGAAGCGTCATTTCCGTGAAATCAGCATCGACGTGCAGGCGCAGGACTTCACCGTCGCCGGCATCGGCGACATGGCGGGCGACGTGTTCGGCAACGGCATGCTGCAATCACGGCGCATCCGGCTGCTGGCCGCGTTCAACCACCAGCACATTTTCCTGGACCCCAACCCGGATGCGGCGCGCTCGTTTGCAGAACGGGAGCGGATGTTCAAGTTGCCGCGATCGAGCTGGGAAGACTACTCGGCGCGCCTGATCTCCAAGGGTGGCGGCATCCTCTCGCGGGCCGCGAAAACCCTGACTCTGTCCAAGGAATGCCAGGCGATGCTCGAGCTGCCGGCGCTCAGCACGCCGAACGAGATCATCAAGGCCATTCTCAAGATGCGCGTGGATCTGCTGTGGAACGGAGGCATCGGCACGTATGTGAAGGCAGGCCAGGAAAGCCACGGCGAAGTCGGTGATCGCAGCAACGATGCGGTGCGCATTGACGGCCGGCAGCTGCGCTGCAAGGTCGTCGGTGAAGGCGGCAATCTCGGCTTCTCGCAGTTGGGACGGGTGGAGTATGCGCGTGCCGGCGGCCGGCTCAACACCGACTTCATCGATAATTCCGCCGGCGTCAACTGCTCCGACGTCGAAGTGAATCTGAAGATTTTGCTCAATGCCGCCGTGCATGCCGGAGTCCTGACCCGCGCCGCCCGCAACCGGTTGCTGGTGCGGATGACCGACGAAGTGGCAGAACTGGTGCTGCGGAACAATTACCTGCAAAGCCAGGCCATCAGCACCAAGGAATCGCGCGCCGTGGAGCGGTTGCGCGATCACGCCTTCGTGGTCCGCGCGCTCGAGCGTTCCGGGGATCTGAACCGCGCGTTGGAGTTCCTGCCCTCGGATGAGGAGATTGCCGAGCGGCGCAAGACCAGCGAAGGCTTCACGCGTCCGGAACTTGCGATCACCTTGAGCTACAGCAAGATCTGGCTGTACCGCGCGCTGATTGAATCCGACGTGCCTGAGGATCCGTTCCTGTCGGGCGAATTGAACCGCTATTTCCCTGCCGCCATGCAGAAGCGTTTCGCGGAGCGCATCCGGCGGCACCGGTTGCGCCGCGAGATCATCGCCACCGCTATCACCAACAGCCTGGTCAACCGGATGGGCCCCGTGTTCGCGATCCGCGCGCGCGAGGACACCGGGGCACAGCCGGCCGCCATCGCCCGTGCGTATTCCATCGCCCGTGAAGTGTTCAACGTTCGCGATCTGTGGTCGCGTATCGAGGCGCTGGACAACAAGATGTCGGCGCAGACCCAGTACGCGACGATGTTCGATATCTCGCAGCTGCTGCAGCACGCAACGTACTGGTATCTGAGCAATCACCGCAATGGACTGAACATCGAGGGCAGCGTAAAACGCTACGCGCCACGCATCGGCGAGCTGAGTCGGGAGCTTGCCGGCGTTCTCGGCGCAGCAGAGGCGGCGCAGCACACCGCCGACCGAAAAGACCTGATCGCAAAAGGGGCGCCCGAATCACTCGCCGAGCGGCTGGCGTCATTGGAACCGTTGCACGCGGCACTGGACGTGGTCGACGTCGCCACCGCGGCGCGCGTGCCCGTGTTGTTCGGTGCGCGTGTGTACTACGAGATGGGCGAGCGCCTGGGTTTGAGCTGGCTTAAGCAGCAGATCGACTCCCTGGCGGTGGACGGACACTGGCAGGCGGTGGCGCGCGGTACGCTGCGCGACAACCTGTACGCTCTGCAGCGCAAACTGGCATCGGCAGCGCTGGCCGAAAAAGGCGGGCAGCCGCTGGCGCGGCTGGACAGGTGGATGCAAAAACGCGCCGAGGAGATCGACTACCTCAAACGCGTATTGATCGACATGCGAACCGGCGCGAATCCAGACTTCGCGACGCTGTCGGTCGCGTTGCAGTCGGTGCGCCGCATCGGCGGCGAATAATTCTTCAAAGCTCGAACGAAAAGGATTGGGCAGTGAGCGGAAAATTGATCCTGGTGCGGCATGGCCAAAGCACGTGGAACGTGGAAAACCTATTCACCGGCTGGCACGATGTGGACCTGAGCGACCTGGGGCGGCAGGAAGCTGCGCAGGCAGGGGTCGAATTGCAGAAAGAGAAGCTCGAGCCCGCCATCGCGTTCACCTCGGTGCTCAAGCGCGCCATCCGCACGCTGTGGATCATCATGGACACCACCGATCGCATGTGGATGCCCGTCGAGCGCGACTGGCGGCTGAATGAGCGGCATTACGGCGCCCTGCAGGGGCTGAACAAGGCGCAGACCGTGGCGAAGCACGGCGAAGCACAGGTGAATATCTGGCGGCGCAGCTACGACATCGCGCCGCCCGCATTGACGCTGGACGACCCCCGCCATCCGCGCTTTGACAAACGCTATGCCGGGATCGACCCGAAGCGGTTGCCGGCGACAGAGTCGCTGAAAGACACGCTGGCACGCGTCCTACCGTTCTGGAATGCGCGGATCGCGCCTGAGCTTGCCGCCAACAAGGACGTGCTGGTGGTAGCGCATGGCAACAGCCTGCGCGCGCTGGTGAAGATGCTCGACGGCATGTCCGAAGCCGATGTCGTGGAATTCAACATTCCCACCGGCATTCCCATGCTGTATGAACTGAACGACAAGCTGCAGCCCCTGGGCAGACGGTTCTTAGGCGATGCGCAGGCCATCGCCGCCGCCCAGGACGCGGTGCGGCGGCAGACGGAAAAGAAATAACGGTCAATGCAATCCTCCGGCATCGGCGAAACCGGTGCAGCGTTGCGAAACTGCTACGCTGTGGCCCTTGAACCGGCTGGGTTGACCGCCAAACTGCAAGATCAGCAAATTTTCGGAGACTTCAATGACCATCTCGATGTACCAGGCCTCGGTGCCGCCTTTCATTCGCGCGCTCAGCAATCTTGCCGTGATCCTGGAAAAAGGCGCAGCGCACGCGCAGGCGCGCAAGATTGACGAGGCGGCGCTTCTCAACAGCCGGCTTTTTCCGGACATGTTTTCACTGTCCCGGCAGGTTCAGATCGCAACCGATACTGCGCGCAGCGGCGCCGGTCGGCTTGCGGGCGCGGAATTTCCCGCCTATGAGGACAACGAAACGACTTTTCAAGAACTGCTGCTGCGGGTACGCCATTCCATTGCCTACCTGGAAACGCTGCGGCCGGCGCAGATTGACGGCTGCGAAGACAAGACCATTTCATGGCAGACCCGCAGCAGCACCAAGAGCATGCAGGGGCTGCCCTATCTGATGAATCACCTGCTGCCGAACGTGCATTTTCACGTCGCGACCGCCTACGGCATTCTTCGGCATGGCGGCGTGGAGATCGGCAAGAAGGATTTTCTCGGACCGTGACCATTTTCGCCGAGCGCACCCAGTGATGCGCGTCACAGTCAGAACAATCCCTCCGGCGTATAAAAATTGAAACTCAGCGCATGAAAAGACTTGAAACCTCAGAATTTTCCTGTAGACAAAATGT
>JANXOV010000060.1 GCA_025357635.1 Pseudomonadota bacterium | reverse complement strand
CGTAGGGTACTGCCAACTCCTCGAGCAGCCACAACACCCGCTGCGATCGGGAGTTGTTCAGGTGGTGCACCGTGATCATGGACGCATTGTATGGCATTCTTCGACTATGAACAGCGCCGGAGAACCCCTAACCCACTCAGGGCGCGATGACGTGCGCATCATGACCCTGCAAGCCCACATTCTCGAGGAACAAGCGCATCAACCCCTGGCGGGCGGTACTTTCTCCTGGATACTTTCCGCCTTGTCGATTTCAGCGAAGATTATCGCGGACAAAGTGCGACGCGCGCGCCTGGAAAACGTTCTGGGCAGCATCGGCACCGAGAACATCCAAGGCGAAGTTCAGCAGAAACTCGATGTCATCGCCAATGAAGTGCTTTTGCGGACGCTTGGCGGCCGCGAGGGCGTGGCCATCGTCGCGTCCGAGGAAAACGAAGAGCCGGTGATCCTGCGCGACAACAAGGACGGCGACCGCCGCTACTGTGTGCTGTTCGATCCGTTGGACGGCTCCTCGAACCTCGACGTCTGCGGCGGCGTGGGCACCATATTCAGCATCCTGGCGCACGACCGGCGCGCCGACAATGCGCAGGCCTCGCTGCTGCAAGCCGGCTCGCGACAAGTGGCGGCCGGCTATGTGTTGTACGGTTCGTCCACCGTTTTCGTGCTCACCTTCGGCAAGGGCGTGGACATGTTCGTGCTGGATCCAGGCATCGGCGCCTTCATGCGCGTCGAGCAGGGCCTGAAGATTCCGCGGCATTCAAAATCGTATTCGGTCAACGAAGGCAATCGGCGCAGCTTTCCGGCTGGGTACCAGCGCTATCTGGACTGGGCCCAATCCAACGACTACTCCAGCCGCTATGCCGGCGCGATGGTCGCGGACGTGCACCGCATCCTGCTCAAAGGCGGCGTGTTCATGTATCCGCCGACCAAGAAGGCGCCACAGGGAAAGCTGCGTCTGATGTACGAGGCCAACCCGATGGCCATGATCATCGAGCAGGCCGGCGGCAAGGCGATGACGGAGCCCAATCAACGGGTGCTGGACGTGCAGCCGCGCGACATTCATCAGCGCACCGCGGTGATCCTGGGCAGCGCGGATGAGGTGGACAACGTGATCGCGCACCTGGCGACGCATTAGCTTACCTGGTAAGCGATGCGCTCGGCATGCATCGTCTCGGCCTGGATTTTGTCGACGCGCTTCACCTGGCGAGCAGCACCATGTGCCGACAGTTTGCAAGCTTCGATGACCGGCGATTCGTTCGTCGCGCGCGCCGCTTGAAACTGGCGCCGGAAGTATTCATCCCAAAGTAAACCCGGCTTGCGGAAGCCTTATGCCACCGTCGGCGCGGGCGCCGCCGCATCGGCGCGCAGGCCCATCGCCTGGTCGAGGAACGAAAAAATGCAGGCCACGGTGATGTCGGCCTGACTCAGGTGCGGCCCGGCCAGCCACGCGCCGTCCCCGACGGCAGCGGCCCTCGTTTCCAGCTCATTCAGCGCCGAGAGCATCTGCAGCCGGCAGCGCGCAACCCAGGGCTCATGCCGCTTTTGCGCCGGCCTGAACACCGTTTCGTAAACCTGCAGAACTGCCTTTTCCGCTGCGCCGCCGGCGATGGCCATGATCTGCAAAGCCGTGCGGCGGGCCTCGCCGGTGGCGGGCAGAAGCGCCTTGGCGGGTCCGACCCGATCATCCAGATAATCCAGGATCGCACCGGATTCGATCAGCGCGGTGCCATCCTCCAGCAACAGAGTGGGCACGCGCCCCAGCGGGTTATGTTGGCGGATGCGCTCGAAGTCCGCGCCCACCGACCAATTGCGGTGTTCGAACGCGATGTTCAGCAAGTGCATGCTCACGGCGACGCGGCGCACGAAGGGCGAATCGAACATGCCGATCAGGATCAGCGGCGAAGCGGCGTCTTTCAATGCCCCCCCTTCACGAACAGACCGGCCTCGCGCAAGGCCTCGCCCAATGTGATTTCGATTTCCGCAGCTTCCGTGCGCGCGATGCCTTGCAGATGCTGCGACGGTCCGGTCAATACTTCAAGTCCGCGTTTCAATACGGCACCGGCACTGCGGATGCCGGCCTTGTGCTGATCGAAACGCTGCGCCGGAGCGTACCGGCTCATGCCCACGTAAACGCCGAAGGTGGACCCGTAGGCGCTGCACGACGGATCACCGCGCGGCTCAGGCCGGCTGTCACGGTAGTCGAGCAACACCAGGTAGATGTTCGATCGTCCGCGGCGCGTGCGCGTGAATCGCGCGGTGACCTCGTACAGCAGTGGCAGCCATTCCACGTACTGCATGGGCAGCCAGTCGGGTATCGACTCCGCGGCCACCGACCAGAGCTGCTGCATCGCCGGTTCGAGGTTGACGGAAAAATCGCCGCGCATCCACGCCTCGTGGATGCAATGTGCGCCGCGCACGCCGTCCTTCTGCCCCAGGGCCTCGGCCAGCAGCGCGCGGATCTGCGGCAGCGACTGCCGGCGCAACGGCCGCTGCGCCGGTGCCGCCGTCCAATCCACTGCTGTGTCCTGCGACGTGCGCATGGGTCACTTCAAGTGTTGGCCGCGTTCTGGCCTGCGGCGCTCAACTCGAATGCGTCGGCCAGCAATTCGTAGGAGCGCAGACGCGCCGCCGGGTCGAAGGTGATGGTGACCACGTGCATCTCATCCAGCTGCAGCGCCTGCCCGATCTGGCGCAGCGCATCGCGAACCTGCAGTGGCGTGCCGGCGATCAGCGCCGGCCATTCATTGGCCGCAGCGGCGTGCGCAGCGGCGTGCGCAGCGGCGGCCGCATCCAGTTCGCGCATCGCCTCGTGCGGCGGCGCCAACGGCGTCAGTCCGGCGCCCGTGTGCAGGCGCCGGCGCAGCAATCGGGCGCTGCTGGCCAGAAATTCCGCTTCCTGCTGATCCGGCGCGCAGATCACCGACACGGCGATGCTCGAGTACGGTTTGGAATGGTGTTTGGAGGGCACGAAGCGCGAGCGGTAATGCGTCACCGCCGCACGCGTGTGCTCGCCGCTGAAAAAATGCGCAAATGCATACGGCAGTCCCCACTGCGCCGCCGCGACCGCGCTCCACATGCTCGAGCCCAGCAGCCAGATGATGGATGCATCGGGGCGGTCCGCCGGCATCTTGATGCGCCGGAACGGGTGATCGGCGCGGAAGTCCTGCTCGAAGTAGGACATGAGCTCGGCCACTTGATCGGGAAAGTCATCCGGCAGCGCGCCGTCACGGCGCTCGCGCCGCAGCGCGTAGGCCTCCAACGGGCTGCCGCCCGGTGCCCGCCCGAGACCCAAGTCAATGCGCCCGCCGGACAAGGCGTGCAGCATGGTGAACACTTCGGCAACTTTGAGCGCGCTGTAATGCGGCAGCATGATGCCGCCGCTGCCCAGGCGAATGCGGCGGGTTTCACCGGCCAGACGCGCCAGCAGAATTTCCGGCGCCGGACTGGCCAGGGAATTCAGCGCATGATGCTCGGCCGCCCAGTAGCGGGTGTAGCCCAGGCGATCCGCCAGTTTGGCAAGCTGAATGCTGGCCTCGAGCGCCTCAGCGATGCCGCTGCCCGCCGAGACCGGCGACTGGTCCAACACTGACAGTTTCAAGCTTTCTCCCGCACGCGCGACGATACCGGCGAGAGTACCTGAAGCGCACCGGCAGGGTTCTGTTCGTCGGCCGCTAGCGGGCCGCCGGTGCAGCAGCCGCCACGGGGAACTTGCCGAAGATCAGATTGACCGCCTGATCGGTGGCTTGTTTCGGATGATCCAATGCTTTGGTATCCAGTGTACGCACCGCCGAACCGGACCATACCAGTTCATTCTTGCCGCGATCGACCAGATCGATGGTGAGCGTGCCCTCCGTGACCGTCTGGATATCGTTGCGATAGTCCACACCCCAACCGTATCCGTACGGCGAGCGCCAGCCGCCATAGCCTATGCCGTAGCTGGGTCCCGGCACACTGGCGATCTTGTCGCGCCTGGCAACGTTGAAATTGATTTTCAGATCCGGGTCGGGGCCGCGGACGTAGCCGCGGGCGCGCATTTCACGGTCGATGGCATCTTGAATCGTGCGTGTGGTGATGGTCGTGTACCCGCGCCGGTCGGAGCGGAGCTTATCGAAGTAACCGTAGGTGTGGTATCGGGCCAGATCGGCGCCCGGCGCCATCTCGGTGCGGATGGTGGGCAAGGTCTCACAGCCGCTCAGACCCAACGCCAGGGCCGCCGTGCCCAAGATCAAACGCAATCCGTGCTGTCGGATAACCATGGTCCACTCCCCGCGTATCAGATACCCCTTGGACCGGCACGCGGCGAGGTAGGTTCCGTCAAGAACGGTCAAGAATCGCTAGGTCAGCGGCTTGTCCTTGGTCTCCGGCAGAAACAGCGATCCGATGACGAAACTCATGGAAGCGACGATGATCGGATACCACAGACCGTCGTAGATATCGCCGGTCATCGCCACTGCGGCAAACGCCACGGTGGGCAGAAAGCCGCCGAACCAGCCGTTGCCCAGATGATAGGGCAGCGACATGGAGGAGTAGCGAATGCGCGCCGGGAATAGCTCCACCAGCCACGCAGCGATGGGCCCGTAGACGATGGTGACATACAGCACCAGCACGAACAGCAGCGCCAACACCATGGGATAGTTGATGGCCGCAGGATCGGCCGCGGCCGGATAACCGGCAGTTTTCAGTGCGGCCATGAGCGATTGGGAAAACGCGTCGGATCCTTGCTTGAAGGCGGCCGCATCGGTTGCGGTGCCCGCATACACGGGCACGGTATTGGGCCCGATGCGAACCAGCGCGACGCTGCCGGCCGGGGCTGCGATCGCATGATACGGAACGCCCGCCTTGGCCAGGGCGCTCTTGGCGAGGTCACAGGGGTTGGTGAATTTCTTCTTGCCCACCGGATCGAACTGCAAGCTGCAGGTGGCCGGATCGGCCACCACGATGACGGGATTGGCAGCCGCGGCCGCCTCGATGGCGGGGTTTGCAAAATGCGTGATGCCTTTGAACAGCGGCATGTACGTGAGTGCGGCGATCAGACAGCCGGCCATGACGATTTTCTTGCGGCCGACTTTGTCGGAGAGCCAGCCGAAGAACACGAAGAAAGGCGCCGCCAGCAGCAGCGCGGCCGCGATGAGCAGGTTGGCCGGCTGCGCCGGGACTTTCAGAACCTGGGTCAAAAAGAACAAGGCATAGAACTGCCCGCCGTACCAGACCACCGCCTGCCCCGCGGTGGCGCCGAACAAGGACAGCAGCACGAGCTTGAGATTGTCCTTGTTCGCGAACGCTTCGGTCAGCGGCGCCTTGGAGTGCATACCCTGCTCCTTCATTTCCAGGAACACCGGCGACTCGGCCAATTGCAGCCGGATGTAAACGGACACACCCAGCAGCACGATGGAGACCAGGAACGGAATCCGCCATCCCCACACATCGAAGTCTGCGCCCATGAGCGAGCGGCAGATCAGTATCACCACGAGACTCAGCAACAGTCCCAATGTCGCGGTGGTTTGAATCCAGCTCGTGTACAGACCGCGCTTGCCCGGCGGGGCATGTTCGGCCACATAGATCGCGGCTCCGCCGTACTCGCCACCCAGCGCCAACCCCTGCAGCAAACGCAGCAGCACCAGAATGGCGGGCGCCGCCACGCCGATCTGCGCGTACGTGGGGAGCACGCCCACCAGCGCCGTCGACAGGCCCATGATGACAATGGTGATCAGGAACGTGTGCTTGCGGCCGGCCATATCGCCGAGCCGCCCGAAGACCAGCGCACCGAAGGGACGCACGGCAAACCCGGCAGCAAAGGCCAGCAGCGCGAACACGAAGCCGGTGGTCTCGTTGACGCCGGCGAAGAACTGCTTGGAGATGATGGCGGCGAGCGAGCCGTACAGGTAGAAGTCGTACCATTCGAAAATGGTGCCCAGGCTCGAGGCGAAGATGACGCGCCGATGCGCGGGGTCGATGCCGGTCATTGGTCGATGTCCTTGGATCCTTGATGGGCGTCGACATGCGCTCGAAGCTGACGAAACAGCGTCGTACGACTCCCGAATCCCACATGCGCGGCGATATCCGTCAGGCTCCATGTCGACTCGCGCATCAAGCGCGCCGCGGCTTGAACTCGTTTGCGCCTTAGAAAAGCGGACGGCGTCATCCCATAAACGGCTTTGAAGACTCTCAGAAAATGAAATGGCGACAAGCATGCCGCCGTCGCCATATCACGCAGGGAAATCGGCTCTTGGTAGTGCGTGTGCAGATAAGTCACGCCCAGTCCGAGCCTGCGGTACAACTCATGCCGAGTCGCCGGCTTGGCCGAAGGAATCAGCTCTTGGGCACGGCATCGCCTGGGAGACAGCTTCAGCATTCGCTCCAGCAAGAAATGCAGCTGTTCCTCCATCCAGAGCGCATCGCTCCAACCGGTATCCACCACGCCTTGAATAAAACGCAGTACCGGCGTTACCGAGCGATTGTGTTCATGCAGACGCTCATCAAACTCCACACCGCGTCCTGCGCTGGCTATCGGATCCGTCAGGAGTGCGTTTGTCGACCGCAGAAGTGAATCCAGCACATCCTGCGCGAGACCGGAGCGGAAAAAAATGGAGAATGAATGTGCCGGCTGCAAGGCATCGACGCGGCTGCCATAGCGCCGGCCGGCGTTGAGTATGAGGAACGTGTCGTCATCCACCCCGATCCGCCGCCCGTCGACAAAATAGTTCTCCGTGCCGCCGCTGATCATCTTGATGGACAGCAGTTGAGCGAAGTCCGGGTATTCTGCGCGGCGTGTCATCGCCGAGATGACCGAACTTTCGCGGCCCCATCGCGCATAGAAGCCAGGCCGGAAGGCTGGGTCCCATATCCGCGGCATTTCTCGTAAGATCAAAGTCAGTCTCGCTGCGCAGCCGTTGGAATTGCCGCGTAAACCGGTTGAGCCTATTGGAGCATTGTGCCACCAATGTTCCATATCCTGCTAACCACCGTAGCGGCAATGCCACAGATGGGCGCTTCCGTGCTCGATCGCAGAGGGCAATTGAGCAATTCATGCAACGCGGCGCATCGTCAAGATGGCACACTCCTACGCGGATGGAGATTCTGGAGTGTCTGTGCGACTTATCAACCAACTGCTGCTGGTGACCCTCATCATGACTGCGCAAAGCACCATGGCCGCCGAGCGACCCGCAGGTGCGCCCTGCGCCGCCGCGGTTCACCACGAATTTGATTTCTGGGTCGGCGACTGGAGCGTGACCGAGCACGGCAAACCCGCGGGAAGCAACCGCATCGAGCGCCTGCTAGAGGGCTGCGCCCTGCTTGAAAACTGGACCGGTGCTGGCGGTGCTCGCGGCCATAGCCTGAATTTTTACGACGCGGAACGGCATCTGTGGCAGCAGACCTGGATCGATTCTTCCGGATCGGCCCTGAATCTGGAAGGACATTTCACCGACGGGCGCATGATTCTGACCAGCCTGAAGCCGGGCGTGAAGATCGCGGACCGCATCATCTGGACACCGAACCAGGATGGCACGGTGCGGCAGTTGTGGGAGCATACCGACGATGCAGGCAAGACCTGGAAGCCGGCCTTCGACGGACTGTATACGCGTCGCTGATCGGAAACCCCTGCGCGCCCGCGCTTAAGGAAGCTGATCTTCCAGAAAGCCGAGGGCGTTCTCGCCCATGACGCGCCGGATCTGCTGCTCGCTCAGCCCGGCATCGAGCAGCGCAGCGGTCAATTGCGCGGCCGAGCCGGCATCAAACGGGGCCTCCACGGCGCCGTCGAAATCCGACCCCAGCGCCACATGCTCGATGCCGGCAAGGCCGATCGCCGCTCGGATCGAACGGGCGATGGCGCGCGCATCATGACCGCATGAAGCCGTGTCCCAAAAGCCGATGCCGATCAGCCCGCCTGCGGCTGCTATCCTGCGCACCTGCTCATCCGACAGATTGCGATTGTTGTCGCAGGTCGCCTTGATGCCGGTATGCGAGACGACCACCGGCCGCGTCGACATGGCCAGCACATCGTCGATGGTCTGCGCGGAGGAATGCGCCAGATCCACGATGATGTGCTGCGCCTGCATTTGCCGCACCAGCTCGCGGCCCTTGGCCGACAGACCAGTCTTATCGACCCCGGCCACCGAACCACCCATGTCCGTGTCGACAAAATGGCTGAGCCCGATCATGCGAAAGCCCGCCGCACTCAACGACTGAAGATTGGACACCTTGCCCTCGAGCGGCGAGGAGCCTTCCAGCGACAGCAGCCCGGCCGTGATGCCGGGCTGCTGCTGACGGCGCTCCAGATACTCGCGCAATTGCTGCGCCGTTCGGATCACCGTGAATCCTCCGCCGGATTGCGCGGCAAAGCCGTTCAATCGCTGCGCCTGATACAGCGCCCGCGCATGGCGGCTGGTCCAGGCGGCAATCGGCCAGCGCTGCAGCAGCGCAAGCCAGGTGACCACATCGCTCGTGTCCTCGTTGCGCAGGTAGTTCAGATCGCGCGGCACTTTTGCCGAGAGCGAAAACACCTGCAAGGCGTAGCGGCCTTCGATCAGCCGCGGAATGTCGACATGACCCCGCGACCCGCGCACCGACAGATCGCGGCCCCACAGCAGCGAGTCCGCATGCAGGTCGGCCAGGGACAGCGTGGCGTGCAAGGCGGCGGCCTTTTCAGACACCGGGTATGGCGGCGTGCCGGCCAGGGTGTTGTATTGTTTTTCGACCATCCCCGGGCCAACGGCCCACGCGCCGATCAGACCGAGCGCCAGCAGTGCAATGCCGATGAGCAGGATTCGTTTCATGCGCGAGCCTTCGATTGATAGGCGGCCACCGGCCGTACACCTATAATGCCGCAATTAGAGGAGCACGAATGAATCTACCATCCCCCTATGCCCTGTTCGTCGGCGATGCCGATCCGCTGACCGCCAAAACCGCCGCCGGCATCGCCTATTGGCGCCCCGAACGCTGCGTCGCACAGATCTCATTGCCCGGCTGCAGCGTCGACTTGAAGATGCCGACCCTGTCCCCCGCCGCCGCAGCCGCCGCCGGCGCGCGCCTGCTGATTGTCGGATTGGCGGACTTCGGCGGCGCCATCGCGCCGCGCTGGGTGCCGACGCTTCTGGAGGCGTTGAACGCCGGGCTGGACCTGGCCGCGGGGCTGCATCACCGCCTTGCCGACATGCCGGAACTCGCCGCCGCGGCGAAGCGCCTGGGGCGCAACTTGTTCGATGTCCGCCAGCCACGTCCTGAACAGACGCCGTTCGCCACCGGGGAAAAGCGCAGCGGCAAGCGCTGTCTGAGCGTGGGAACGGACTGCGCCGTGGGCAAGATGTTTGCCAGTCTCGCGCTCGAGCGCGAATTGCGCCGGCGCGGCGTAGCGGCGGATTTTCGCGCCACCGGACAAACCGGCATTTTCATTGCCGGCAGCGGCGTCAGCGTGGATGCAGTGATTTCCGATTTCGTCGCTGGTGCGGCCGAGGCGCTTTCACCGGCCAACGCTCCCGACCATTGGGACCTTGTCGAGGGCCAGGGCTCGCTGCATCATCCCGCCTATGCCGGCGTCACCCTGGGGCTGATTCACGGTTCGCAGCCCGATGCGCTGATTCTGTGCCACGCGATGGGACGTGATCACATCGACGGCTACCCGTCCTATCCGACGCCCACGCTGGAACGCGCCATCGCCGACAATGAACGGGCGGCACAACTCACCAATCATCAGGCGCGCGTCGTCGGCGTCAGCGTCAACACCTCCAAGGCGAGCGAACAGGACGCGCGCGACTATCTGGCACGCATACAGGACCGCCTCGGCCTGCCCTGCTGCGATCCGGTGCGCACTGGCGTTGCTCCCATTGCCGAGCAATTGCTGCGCACGGCCGCGACGACTTGATGACAAACCGGGCGGAGTCGCCACTGCGGATGCGCGTCGAGCGCGAAAGCTGGCGGCTGCGCGAACCCTTCCACATCACCGGCTCCACCATGGAAGAGCTGGACGTGGTCATGGTTGAACTCGAGGCGGACGGGCACACGGGCCGCGGCGAAGCCGCCGGAGTGGACTATCGGAGCGACGACACGCTCACATGCATGCTGGACCAGCTGCATGCGGTGCGCGCGCGCATCGAATCCGGCATCGACCGCGGCGCTTTGCAATCGCTGCTGCCGCCGGGCGGGGCGCGCAATGCGCTGGATTGTGCGCTGTGGGAACTGGATGCCAGGCGCGCGGGCTGCGCCGTGTGGCAGCTGGCCGGCATGCCGGCGCCCAAGCCGCTGTTGACCACGTACACCATCGGCGCGAATGACCCGGCCTCGATGGCCGCCGGCGCGCAGCGCTTCTCTCAGGCGCGGGCCATCAAGCTGAAACTGACCGGAGAGCCTTGCGATGCCGAACGCGTGCGTGCGGTGCGCGCTGAGCGCCCGGATGTGTGGCTGGGCGTGGATGCCAACCAGGGTTTTTCACACGCGCATTTCCGCGCCCTGCTGCCCGTGCTGGTTGAAGCGCGCGTCGCGCTGATCGAGCAGCCCTTCCGTGTCGGCCAGGAACCCCCGCTCAAAGAACTGCACAGCCCCATCGCCATCGCCGCCGATGAAAGCGTACAGGGATTGGCCGATATGCGAAGCGCCGGCGGCCGGTTCAACGTGATCAACATCAAGCTCGACAAATGCGGCGGACTCACCGAAGCACTGGCGATGGCGGCGCAGGCCCGGCGCATGAATCTGGGCATCATGGTCGGCAACATGGTGGGCACGTCACTGGCCATGGCGCCGGCCTTTGTGCTCGGGCAGTTGTGCGAAGTCGTGGATCTGGATGGGCCGGTGCTGCTGCGGTCGGACCGCGCGCAAACGGTTGCCTATGCGAATGGCGAGATCTGGTGCGAGGAAGAGGTTTGGGGCTGCAAGGCGAAATAACGACGAGGCCTGCGTGCGGCAACCGCCGGCTTATTGATGAATTCGCTG
>JANXOV010000052.1 GCA_025357635.1 Pseudomonadota bacterium | reverse complement strand
ATAGAGCGTTTTGTTGTCCCAGTCGATGTCCGCCCACTTGGCGGCGAGGATTTCATTGCGCCGGACGCCGGTGAGCAATAGCAGCCACAGTGCATGGCTCGCGAATTCATTCGGATCATTGTTGATGGCGGCCGCGAGGACCGGCATTTCCGCCGGCGTCACGAAGCGGCGGCGCCGATGCTCCGCGAAGCGCACGATTTCGGTTCCGGGATTGCGCATGTCGTCAGGCACCAGACCGAGCTGGCGACCAACGTTATACATTTTGCGGACGACGGAGACAAAGCGGTTGGCGGCGTAGGGGTGATCTTTGCCGAATTCCGCATGAACGATGGCCACGTCCGCCCTCGTGATAGAGGCTGCCAGGTGCGCCCCGAACCGGGGAATGAGTAACTGGTTGAGGGCAGCCTCATCCTGCTTCCAGGTTCTTTTCTTGGGCTTCGCATGCCGCTCGAGGTAGAGTTCGGCGAGCTTTTTGACCGTCAGGGAGGCTCGCATCTCGTCGATATTCGACTGAGGGTCTTTGCCATCCGCCGCAGTTCCAAAGTAGAGCCGCGCCTTACGGCGGGCCTGTTCCAACGTGATCGTGTCGGATCGTCCCAGGTCCACAAGCCGCTTACGTTTTTGAACTCGGTACGCGCAGACGTAGCTGCCGCGCCCATTCGGGAATTTGCGAAGTCCAAAGCCGGGTAAGCCGAGATCCCAATAAATGCATTGCGCCTTTTCTGTAGCGGCGCCAACATATTCAAGCGATCGGATAGTGTCTTGGCGAAGTTTTGCTTTTGGCATCAGGGAGTCGAACCGGTTAAGGGAGTGACCAAAGAGTGACCAGATCAGATCGTACTGGGGACAAGTTCGGCGAAACAGGTCGTAAGGCTATGATGATAAATCATTGAAAACACTGAATAAACCGTACTCCAGCGTACTCAGTCGTAGAGCGGGGACGCGCTCTTAATCAATTGGTCGTAGGTTCGATCCCTACACGGCCCACCAATTCCCGATCAATATCGGCAAGTTCCGAGCACCGCAGCGCGCGCAGGAAGTATCACGGTACAACGGTTGAAATGCTTGCGGCGGACTGATATCGGCGTGCGCGCATCCTGCCGTTGAGGTAGACCGCGGCGCCTGCAAGCGCCACGAGGCCGGTGACGCCGACGATCTTGAGCACAGCCAGCGACGGGTCGGGGTCATCAGGCCGCGGGATCATCGCCAGCACGACCGATCCAAGTGTGGTCGTCAGGCCGAGCGACGCCATGACCACGATGGTGATGCGTCCGCCGGGTATGCGGATCTCTCCGGGCACGGGTGCTCCCGAAGACAGCCGGATCGCTGCGGCAAACAGCGGTACAAAGGGCAACATCACCGCAATCACCATCATGCTCACGAGCACGTCGTAGGCGCCCTTGACCGAGGTGCCGGCCTGTCCCAGAAATACAAAGACGCCCGCGATCAGCGCCTGGGTCACGATGGCGACGTTCGGTGAGCCATGGCGCGGATGCAGTTTCGCGAAGGCCTTCGGCAGGTAGTGGTCGATGCCAGCGACGAACGGAATGCGCGCGACCCCGCCGAGCCAGGCGCCAACGCTGGCCACGCACGCGATCGTGACGCAAACCGCAGCAATCGGGATCAGCCACGCTATGCCGAGGCGATGGGCGCCGCTGCTGACGGCCTGCATCACGCCGTACAATGCACTGGTGTGATCCGGCGCGAGCGTGACCAAAATGCTCAGCGTGCTGATCAGGTAAATTGCCGCGATCATCGGCGCAGCGGCGGCGAATGCGCGCGGTATGGTGCGCTGCGTATCGCGGATCTCTCCGCCCATGAACGAGGCGCATTCGGGTCCCGTCCAGGCAAACGCGATCGTCGTCCAGAAGATTGCATCGGTGAGTGAGAATCCCGGCGTGAGCGTATGACGGTTCATGACAGTTGATGATCCGAATCGCCACCAGACCGCACGGCCGAGCCCGATCAACAGCACCGTCGTCACCATGCGCATGACCGCGCCGAGATTGTTGAGCCATTTCGCGGTGGAAAGGCCGCGCACGTTCAGTGCCGTGCCGAGTGCGAGGCCGGCAAGGGCAAAGCCGATAAAATACGCAGGCGACGCTGCGCTCGGATCGACCGACCGGCCTGACAAGAACAATGCATTTCCTGCAGCGAAGTACAACAGACCGGGGAAATACGGCAAGTTGCTGGTCCAATAGAGCCACCCGGTCATGAATCCGGTGAACGGACCGAAAGCCCGCTTGCTCCATACATACAGGCCACCTTGGTCCGGATGGCGGGAGGAAAGGAACACGACGCAGACCGACAGCGGCAGGAACATCATGAACGCACCGAGCACCCACACCACCAGTGAACTGGGTCCGGCCGCAGCGGCCGTCGCAACCCATTGCAGGTTGGTTCCGGCGGTAACGAAGAACAGAATGACGTCGCGCAATCCCAGCGCACGCTGCAACTGCGGGGGCGCGGTGGCCTCAGTCACGCGCGCCGCGCCGGCTCAGAGCAATCAGCGGTCCTCAATAGCACTGTTTGACGTCCTCGGGCCGATGCGCAACGAGTCGAGCTCTCCGCCGATGGCCACTATCCCTCGATTCGGCCGCCCAGTCCATATGCCAAGGAGGATCCGTTCTTCAATGTGCTGGAGCTTTGATCCCGTGCCGCAGACCGCCGCGAGAGCCGTGGCATTGTGCTCCTCTGGCCGGTTGGCTCTAGGCGCGCGGACGCAATACAGGCAGACTTGCGTCTGCCGCGGTTGGCGGTGGATACGAACAGACATGGCACGATCACGACAGTCCCTGAAAGTCTGCAAATGCTGGTGGCGTACGTGAAGTCCAAGGCCTGATTGATGTCTGCAAAATCGTTCACCGCGGCTTACTTGGCATGAAACGACTCATGCGGCACTATTCAGCCTGGTCGCTGCTGCGCGCGCGGCTTGCGGGCAACAGTCACTGGCAGCCGCTGTGGAGCGGCCAAAGCCTGCAGCAGGCCTACGACGTGGTCGTCGTCGGTGCGGGCGGGCACGGACTTGCCACCGCGTTTCATCTGGCGCGAGACCACGGGATCAAGCGCGTCGCGGTGCTGGAGAAGCGCCTGGTCGGCTACGGCAACGTCGGCCGCAACACCACCATCGTGCGCTCGAACTATCTGCTGCCGGAAAATCATTATTTCTACGAAGATTCGCTGCGTCGCTACGAGACCCTGTCCCGCGATCTCAACTACAACGTCATGTACAGTCCGCGTGGCGTGGTCGACCTGGCGTTATCCGACGATGACTTCCCTGGGCTGGCGCGGCGCGGCAATGCCCTGCGGCTTGCCGGCATCGACGCTGAACTCATGAATATTTCGGCGCTGGAACGCTTCTGTCCGGAGCTTGAGCCGCGCCGGTCACGGCGCTTCCCCATCCTGGGTGCGCTGGTGCAGCGGCGTGGCGGCACTGTGCGCCACGATGCGGTTGCCTGGGGTTACGCGCGCGCCGCGTCCGCCCTGGGCGTGGACATCATCGAGGATTGCGAAGTGACCGGCGTGCGCACGCGCGGTGAGGTCGCGACCGGCGTGGAAACCAATCGCGGTTACGTGCAGGCCGAGCGCATCGCGTTCGCAACGGCAGGGCACACCGGCATGATCGGCACCATGCTCGGGGTGCCGCTGCCCATCGAGACGCATCTGCTGCAGGCGATGGTGAGCGAACCGGTGAAGCCGCTGCTGCACACGGTGCTTGTCTACGTGGCGCCGGGGCATGCCGAAACCTACATCTGCCAGTCCGACCGTGGCGGTCTGGTCATGGGCGGGCATCTCGACGGATTCCCCTCCTACACGCGTGAAGGGCAATGGGACCGGCTCGAGGATGTCGTGCAGGGCGCGGTCGAACTGCTGCCGCAGGTGGGGGCGCTCAGAATCCTGCGGCAATGGGCGGGGACGAATGACATGACCATGGACGGCAGCCCCATCATCGACCGTCTTCGATACGACAATGTATTTGTGAATGCGGGCTGGTGCTACGGTGGCTTCAAGGCGATTCCCGCCTCGGGCGCTGCGTGCGCGCGGTTCGTCGCCACCGGCACCGCGCCCGATCTGATCAAGGCCTTTCGTCTGTCGCGCTTCGCCACCGGCCATCTGCTCGATGAGCGCGGCGGCGGGCCGTTTCCGGCGCGCCAATGAGCCGCCTGCACTGCCCGTTCTGCGGTCCGCGCGAGCTGCGCGAGTTCCGCTTTCACAAGACGCTGCCGACGGAGCCGGGCACGGCCTTCGCCGGCATCTATGAGCGCATCGACAATCCTGAACTGTCGGTGGAGCATTGGCAGCACGTGGAAGGCTGCCGCGGCTGGCTGCGCGTGACCCGCAATCCTTCCAGCGGCGCCGTGCTCGAGACACGATTGCTCGGCGGCGGTGTTGCATGAGCACGATTGTTCGCCGCGGCACGCGCGTTCAAGAGGGGCAGATCCGTTTCCATTACGACGGGCGCGAGTATTTCGGCCAGCCCGGTGACACGGCGGCCTCGGCACTGCTGGCGCAAGGCGTGCGTCACTTTGGCCGCAGCGTCAAGTACCGGCGGCTGCGCGGTGTAATGGCCGCGGGTTCCGAGGAGCCCAACGCGCTGCTCACCGTGGGTACGCGCCCCGCGGTCATACCCAACGTGCCGGCGCCGCGGCTCACGCTGCACGAAGGTCTGGTGTTGCGCAGTCAGAATCGCTGGCCGACGTTGTCGGTGGACCTTGCTTCGCTGCTGCAGATAGGTGGCGGCTTCTTCGGCGCCGGCTTTTACTACAAGACCTTCATGTGGCCGAATTGGCGCACTTATGAGCCGATCATCCGCCGGCTCGCAGGATTGGGCGAAGCGCCGGGCGCGTGCGAGCTGCCGCCGGTTGCGGTGGAGAATTGTTCCTGTGATGTGCTCGTCGCCGGCGCTGGTGCGGCGGGCCTCGCAGCCGCGCGCGCGGCAGCGCGTGCCGGTGCAACGGTCGTGCTGTGCGAGCGCGAGCCGGTTTGCGGCGGTGAACTGGAATTCGAGGGCGGCACCATCGAGGGCCGCGAGTCGTTGAACTGGGTGGCGGCGACGTTGACCGAGCTGGCCGGGCTCGGCGCGCGCGTGCTGACCGACACTGACCTGGTCGGCGGTTCGGACGGGCAGGTCGTGCTGCATCGGCAGCGGGGCGGTATCGCAGGCGCCGACACGCTGTATCGCGTGCGGCCACGCAGCGTCGTTATCGCCACGGGCGCGGTCGAACGACCCATCGCCTTCATCGATAATGATCGGCCGGGCGTCATGCTGCTCGGCGCTGCCGAATGCTACCTGGCGCGCTATGGGGTGCGCGTCGGGCGCGAGGCTGTGCTGTTCGCCAATCATGATCGCGTCTATGCGGCGGCCGCGCGACTCGCCGCCGGCGGCATGCAGGTGCGCGCGATCGTCGATACGCGCAGCGCATCCACAGGAGTCGGGAATTCATTGCGCGCGGAACTCGAGCGGACCGGCACGCAGTGCCTGTCAGGTCATGCGGTCATCGCAGTGGAAGGTGGCCGCGAGGTGCGTGCCGTGCGCGTGGCGCCGCTGGCGGGCAGTGGCCCAGAGAGACGAATCGTTTGCAATGTGCTGCTGCAAAGCGGCGGCTGGTCGCCGAACACTCAATCGGGCGCGCAGGATGGCGGCGCGCGCGAGTATTCGCCCGGCCTGGCAGCCTTTGTCGCGGCAGAACAGCCGTTGTGGCGCGCGTTTGCCGGCACCGCGAATGGTCGCCTGGAATTGTGCGATGTGCTGGCCGATGGTCAGATCGCTGGCGAGCACGCAGCGCGGCAGGCCGGCTGTGCGACCGGCGCCGGCGCCGGCGCCGTCACCGCGATCGATGCGCGCGGCGATGGCGCGCCGCGGCTCGTGGCGTTCTGGCGCTCGCCCTCGCCGCCGCAACTGGAAAAAAAGCAGTTCATCGATCTGCAGAACGATGTGACGGTGGCGGATCTGCGCACCGCGCTGGCCGAAGGCTTTTCCGACATCGAACACGTGAAACGCTACACCACACTGGGCATCGGCACCGAGCAGGGCGCGACCAGCGCCGTGCTGGGCGCGGCAATCCTGGCCGAACTCAAGGGTGTGCCGCCCGGCGCGGTCGGCATCAGCCGCCCGCGTGCGCCATTTGCGCCGGTGACGATGCAGTCCCTCGCCGGCCTGCGCGTCGGTTCCGCCTTCAGAATTTCCCGCCGCACGCCGCTGCATGCATGGCACGCCGCGCACGGTGGCGTGCTCGAATCCAGCGGCCTGTGGCTGCGGCCGCGCTATTACCTGGCCAACGGCCCGGATGCGTTCACGGCCGGCATCGCCGAGGCTCGCAGGGTGCGGGCCACGGGTGGGATTGTCGATGGCTCGACCCTGGGCAAGATCGAGGTTGCAGGCCCGGACGCGGCAGTGTTTCTGGACTCGATGTATCTCAGCAAGGCCAGCACGATCAAGGCCGGGCGCGGCAAGTACATGGTCAACCTGCGCGAAGACGGGATGGTGCTCGATGATGGCCTGGTGCTGCGTCTCGCGCCCGATCGCTTCGTCGCGACCACGAGTTCGGGTCATGCCGATCACATGCTGTCGCACTTCGAGCACTACCGCGACACGCAATGGAACGGACGTGCGGTGACGCTCACGGATGTCACGGAGGCCTGGGCCGTCATCGCCGTGGCCGGGCCGCAAAGCCGGGCGACCCTGCAGCGCGTATTGGGATCGGCATGGCACGAGATTCTTACGCGCCTTGAGCATATGGGCTTTGCGGACGGACACTTTCAAGGTCGAGACCTGCGCGTATTGCGCGCTAGTTTTTCCGGCGAGCTGGCCTTCGAGCTGCATTGCCGGCCGGGGATTGCGGTGACGCTGTGGCAGACGCTCAACGATGCGGGACTCGGGCCCTATGGGCTTGAAGCACTCGACATTCTGCGGGTCGAAAAAGGTTACCTGGTCAGTTCGGAATTGAATGGCGAGACGACACCGCACGATCTGCTGATGGACGGACTCGTCAAGCTCGGCAATCCGTGTTTGGGCCGTGAGCTGCTTGACCGTCCCGGCTTGCACAAACCGGCGCGGCCTCGTCTGGTCGGCGTCCGCGCGCGCGACGGCAGGAGCAAATTTCTGGCCGGTGCGCAGCTGTGCACGGAGAATGAGCGCACGCATCCGGTGGGCTATGTCACCTCGGCCGTTTTCAGCCCGACGCTCGACCAATGGATTGGCCTTGCGCTGCTCGCGCGGCGACTTGGCGAGGATACGCAACTGCTGGCGCGCGATCCGCTGCGCGGCGGCGACACGCCGCTGCGGATCGTTCCGGCAGTGCATTTTGATCCCACCGGGGAGCGCATGAAACAATGAACGGCACAGATCAACGCGACGCGATGCGCTGTACGCTCGAGGTATTGCCGGTGGCGCGGATCGTGGAATTCGTCGCGTTCGGCGCCGCGCACGGGACACTGGCTGGAGACTGGCCGCGCGCCGCGGGCGCTGCGCTGCGCGGCGCGGATGGCTGGCCCGTGATCCTGCATTTTGCACCGGCGCGCTGGCTTCTTCCGCAACCGGATGTGACGATGATCGATCGGATCGAGGCCGCCGTTGCCGCCGGCGCGGGCGCTGCGATCGAGGTCGAGGGCAAGTGGGTGACGCTGAGCCTGTGCGGGGCAGATGCCGCGCGGCTGCTGTCTTCTTCGCTCGATGTGGCTGCGGTGCTGGCAGGGCGCGACTGCGCGGCCGTCGAGTTGTTCGACTGTCCGGCCGTGCTCGCATCCGCAGCGCCGGACTATCGCATCTACATCAAGTCCAGCTTTGCGGCGGATTTCACCGTGGCCGTTGAACGGTTGTTGCGTGCGGGCGGCGCGGCTATCGGATAGGGATCTGGCGCGTCTGCCGGCACAGAAGCAATGGATGGCGTTTGCCATGACGCGGGTTGCGAGGCATTTCAAACTCTCCTTCACCCGATCAATCGCCGCAGAGACCCCACGATTCTGTTCACCTCCTCCTGAGTGTTGTAATGAGCTAATCCGATGCGCAGAACACCCTCAGATTCATCCAGGCCAAGGTGCTGGGCTACCTCATAGGCATAGTTGTGTCCGGACCACACATTAATTCCCTCGTCACCGAGACGGCGGGCGAGCTCGCTATTCTTGACGGCTGGATGTGTCACCGATACGGTCGGAACCCGGTGCATCCATTGAGAGGAGCTCGTGATCCCGTGAACCTTCAGTTCACGGATGCCCTTGAGTTCGTCGATCAGCAGTTGGGCGAGCGGCATCTCGTAGTGAGTGGCGGCGGCATACGCATCTCTAATCTTCTGCCGCCGGGAACCCGACGATCCTGCAGCCTCTCCGAGCCAGACCAGATAGTCCGCCGCTGCCGCAAGCCCGGCGAACAACTCGGTCTGCGGCGTCCCCAGTTCGTGTCGATAGGGCAATTCCTTGGGCGCGCAGCGCACCGCGTAAGGATACAGATCTTCCAATAGTGGGGACTGTCCCCAGAGCACGCCCAGATGGGGGCCGAAGAACTTGTAGGAGGAGCAGGCAAGAAAATCGCAGCCGAGCGCCCCCACGTCGGCAAGACCATGTGGAACGAACTGGACTGCGTCGACGTAGACCAACGCGCCCGCTTTGCGGGCGAGCGCGGTGAGCTGGGACACGGGGTTGATCGAACCCGTGAGATTGCTTGCGTAGTTGAGTGCGAGAAGCCTGGTGCGCTCATTCAAAAGGGGCGCGAGGTCTTCCGGCTCGATGCGCCAGGTGTCGCGGTTGAACGGAAGCCAGCGAATCTTCAGCCCCAAATCTGCAGCCAGATGCAGCCAGGGGGATACGTTAGCCTCGTGGTCCATACGGGTCAGGATGACTTCGTCGCCCGGCTGCCAGCGCCGACCCAGGGAGCGCGACAGGTGAAATGTCAGCATGGTCATCGATTGACCGATGACAATTTCCCGTCCCGAGTTGCCGCCAAGAAGTTCTGCCATCGCCTCATGGGCCCTGAGGTAGATGCGGTCTGCCTCGCGCGATGCAGTGAACTGTCCGCCGATATTGCTGGCGGCATGGACCATCGCATCGCCCACCGCATTTATCACCATGTGGGGCACCTGCGTTCCCGCCGGGTTATCCAGAAAGGCGCTGTTCCCGGCAAGGGCAGGAAACTGGCTGCGAACGCGTTCGATTGGAAAGGGATGCATGGGGTCTCCGGTAATTGATGGGTTAAAGCGGTGAGAGCGCTCTCATGGCCAGATCCATTGCGGAGCGTGTTCATACTTGCAATTTAGTTAAAGTTGAATTCAAATACAACTACGGAGACAATGCTGTTGACCAACAAGGGGATGACATGACAATGCACCAATCCGCGCGGACGGGCGTTATCGTTCTTGGCCTCGTGCTTTTGCAGGTGCCTGAATGTCTGCAAGCGGCGGCGGCAGCGACCGATCTTCAGGAGGTTGTCGTCACGGCAAGAAAGCGGGCGGAATCCCTGCAGGATGTGCCGATCTCGATCTCGGCGATTTCGGCCCAGACGCTGGAGGACCAATCCGCGATCCGCTTTCAGGACTCCTTGAATTCGGTGCCCAATGTCAGCTGGTCGTCCGATGACATCGCGGATGCGAAAATCACGATTCGCGGCATCAGCTCCGATACGAATAACTTCGGTATCGAGCCTGCCGTCGGGGTTTACATGGACGAGGTGTACATTCCGCGTCCGACAGCGGTCAATCAGATGGCATTGGATATCGATCGGGTTGAAGTTTTGCGCGGCCCGCAGGGGACACTGTTTGGGCGCAATACGGTGGCGGGCGTCATCAGCATCGTGACGGAGGACCCGACCCCTGCTTGGCGCGCTGAGGGCGATCTGACAGGCGGTCGCTACGACCTGCTGCAGGCGCGCGCCAGTCTCTCGGGTCCACTCTCGGAGCGCACGGGCATTCGTCTCAGCGCCGGTCGGCTGTCCCAGAAGGGCTGGTTCAACCAATCCACGCCGGGATTTCCGGATTTCGGCGGGGAGGATTCCTGGACGCTGCGTGCCAAAGTCCGCTTCAAACCGACCGATTCGTTGGACCTCGTTGCCAGCGTCGGCTACGTGCGTGATGACGCCGTCATCGGCAATAACTTGATCGCCGATGGTCCGCTCGCGGGGATCAATGGCGGGGTGATCGACTCGATCGGTACCAATGTGGATGACTTTGCCCGGCGCCGGCTTTGGATGGGATCGCTGCGAGCCAACTGGGATTTGCCGGGCCATACGCTGACTGCCATCACCGGCTATTCGAGCGAACGCTATGAATCGTTCAAGGATCAGGACTACACGCCGCTGGATATTCTGGCAACCGGGGAGCCTGAGAATTTCCATTTCTTCAGTCAGGAATTACGATTGACATCGACGGGGCAGGAGGCGCTCTCGTACATCGGCGGCGTGTATTTTTCCCGGATGACCCTGTCCGGTAATACCCATGCCGAACTGGGCGCCGATGTATTGCCGGCCATCGGCTTTCCTTCTATTCCCGGCTACCGGGAAAGTGTGCAGACCAATTCGCACTTGCTGCAAAAATCATACGCGGCATTTGGCTCCGTCTCGTACAAGGCGTCTGCGCGGGTCGCTTTGACCGCGGGACTGCGTTACACGGATGAACGCAAGACCTTGGATTATGATCAGACCGTCTCGCCGTTTTTCATAGCACCCGATACGCCGGTGGGGCTGATCTACGCGTTCGCACAGGACGTAGCGCCGCTCCGTCAGAACTACTCCAAGGGTGTCCTTTCCGGCGATGCAACCGCGAGCTATCAATGGAATCATGACGTACAGAGTTATCTGCGCTTTTCTCGGGGGTACAAAGCCGGCGGATTCGACACCACGCAGTCATCGACCTCCGATCCTGGGTCGCGCGCCTTCAAACCGGAATTCGTTAACCTGTATGAGATCGGGTTCAAGAGCCTGTTCGCCGGCCGGCGCGTGAAAATAAATGGGGCAATCTTCTACTCGCAGTACCAGGACAAGCAGGAGCAGGTCTTCAACGGCACCGACTTTGCAACCAACAACGCGGCCACTGCACGTTCACAGGGCGCTGAGGTCGAAGTGACGCTGTTGCTAGGGCCGGGTCTTGAGCTGTATCTGGGTGTCGGGTTCGCCGATGCTAAATACGGCGAATTCGTCGATAAGCTAAGCGGTGAGGACTACAGCGGCAACCGGCTTCCGCTGGCGGCGCGCTGGAGCGTCGATTCGTCCCTGCAGTATCGCCGCCCGGTGCTGGGGGATTGGGGCGTGGTTTCACGTGTCGAGGGCGAGTATCACAGCGACAGCTTCACCACATCGGATAACGACCCCAATTTCCAGCAACGCGGGAAGCTGATTTTGAATCTGCGTCTGGGCTGGGAGCGCTCCGATCAATCCTTAGGCATCTATGCGTGGGGCCGCAATGTCACGGATGCCCGCTTCGTGACCGGCGGCTTCAATTTCATCGGCAACACCTTCATCAGCCGCAACCGCCCCACGATGTGGGGCGTCGAATTGCGCGGCAAGTGGTAGCAGGCATGCTGTCCTGGTTCCAGCGTTACCTGATGCCGGGGCTGGTGTTCGAATCGGTGGTTATCGGCGGCGGTTATGCCACGGGGCGGGAGATCGTCGAGTTTTTTTTGAAGTATGGCCCGATGGGCGGGCTTTTCGGCATGCTGGCCACGCTGGTGGTCTGGGGCATCGTGCTGGCCGTCAGTTTCGAATTTGCCCGCATGACGCGCAGCTACGACTATCGCGCCTTTTTCAAACACCTGTTGGGGCCGGGGTGGGTGCTGTTCGAAGTCCTGTATTACGCGACCTTGGTGCTGGTCCTGTGGGTCATCGGCGCAGCCTGCGGCGCCCTGTTCGAGGGGTCTTTTGGCCTTCCCGGGCTGTACGGAACAGGTCTCATGATGTGCATGATTGGCTTGTTCGTCTACTTCGGCAGCTCGCTCATCGAGCGGGCCTTGTCGCTATGGGCCATCTTGTTGTACGTGCTCTACGGAACGCTCGTGTTCTGGTGCGTCACCCGTTACGGCGATGTCATTGCCAACAATCTCGCGCACTCCCGGCCTGGTCATGGTTGGATCGTTGGCGGGATTGCGTATGCGGGTTACAACCTGGCCTCGGTTCCGACCGTGCTGTTTTGCCTTCGGCACGTCACCCGGCGGCGCGAAGCGGTGCTGGCCGGACTCATCGGCGGTCCGGCGGCCATTCTGCCAGGCATCCTGTTTTATTTTTGTGTGCTGGCCTTTTACCCCGCCATTCAGCAACAGGCGATTCCTTCCGTTTACATCATTCAACGGCTGGGCTCACCGGCCTTTGCCCTGATATTCCAGATTGCGCTCTTTGGGACGTTAGTGAAGACCGGCATCGGTCTGCTGCACGCGCTAAATGAGCGCCTCGCCAACGCCTTCGTCGAGC
Organism: Pseudomonadota bacterium; assembly: GCA_025357635.1. Taxonomy (GTDB): domain Bacteria; phylum Pseudomonadota; class Gammaproteobacteria; order Steroidobacterales; family Steroidobacteraceae; genus TMP-86. The sequence continues at coordinate 5,862 of JANXOV010000052.1, read as the reverse complement.
GCCAACGCCGAATGCCGCGGCTGGTGCGGCCTTTGGCCTCGCTGGGCATCCTGACTTTCAGCGTCGTACTCGCCGAACGGGTGGGGGTCGTCGATTTGATTGCGCGGGGCTATGGGACCATCACCTATGCCTTTTTGCTGGTGTTCGTGCTGCCTATCATGACAATCGGCCTTTGGCGCATCGTGGCCAACACGCTTCATCAAAAGAACGTGCGGACCGCCCCCACGACGTTGTAGTCATCATCGACCAGATACAGGAGAGGCCACTTGTCGAAGGTGGTGCAGGGGTGGGAAATTCCGACACCGATCAAATCCCCGACCGCTAGAAATTCTGCTGCCGCCAGATCCAGATAAGCGTGCTGGTCGTTCAGAGCACGCACGCTCACCCCCGCGGGCAGTGACTGTGCACAGGGGTCGGTGGGCGAACTCCATCGGATCGGCTTGGGCAAGGTGATATCGTAAGACACGTCACGTTTACCGAACGCCGCGATTCCAAGCCCGGGTTCGGGCCGGGATTGGATATGGCCCCACAGTTCGAGCGCTGGACGCAATGGCCGTGCAATGGCCGGCGTCGTGTCCTTCAGGCGCGCCGGATTCGTCAGCGTTTGATCGTACATGCCGTGATCGTGGGCCACGTAGCAGCCGCTGCGCAGCATGCAGAACACCTGATCGCTGGTGAGTGCGCCCAGTTCGGCGGCGGCCCGTTCGAAGAAGGCGGATCCGCCCGCGCTGAGCATCACGGGCCCGGGAGCGAACCATCCTCGATCCTCGATCTGCCGGTAGGCGGAGCAGAGATGATCGAACATCGCGCCCACCTTCTGTGCTGCGGACGGATCGGCCGCAAGCGAGAAGATGCCCTCAAATGCCTCCAGGCCGCGGATCTTCAGCGCCGGCCAGCGCTCATGCAGGGATGCCGCCAGCGCAAGTGTCTGCTGCAGGGTCCGTAAACCCGTGCGACCTCCGGGGGCACCGACTTCCAGCAGCACGTTCATGGATCGCGTGACGGGGTGGGCTTCCAATGCCTTAGAGAGCCTTGCGGCGCCGGCGTCGCTGTCGACAAGGCAGTAGAATTCAAAGGCCGGATCGCGCGCCAGTTCGTCGAGGATATAGCGGATGCCGATGCCGTCGATCAACTGGTTGGCAAACACGATTCGCTGCACGCCGTAACGACGATACGTCACCACATGTCCGACCGTGGCCGCCGTCATGCCCCACGCTCCGTCACGCAACTGCCGCTCGAACAGTTGCGGCGACATGGTCGTTTTCCCATGCGGCGCCAGTCGCGTACCCGTTCGTTGCGTGAACTCACGCATGACCGATCCGTTGTGCGCAAGCGCCGACTCCTTCAGGACGGCCACGGGCAAAGGCAGATCGCCTCTAAGCACGTTCCACCCCTGCTCGCCGACAGCGCGCAGGGAAATGCCACCTGCGGACGAGGGTAACCCTTTGGTGGTGCCGGGCAGGGGCGCCGAGTAAAGCTCCTCCAGTGCCAGCGGCGGATGCGGATCGAATGTCATGGGTGTTTGCAGATGGTCTCGGACTAGTGGTCCCGCCGCTGTGCGGTGAAATGCCCGTCGAAGTATTCTATCTCGATTCGGTGCGCGGGCTCGCTGTTCGTATCGAAACGAAACATGTGCTCGGTGTCGGGCGACAGGAAGAAGCGTCCCTTGCCCTGATACGCGAGCTCGCTCAAAGGTGCGCCGCTGTCGTCCGCGCCGTAACGCATGTACAGCCGGCCGTCTTTTGCAACAAATCCCATTCGATCCGTTTCGAATTGGAAGGGCTGAACATCGAACTCTCCCGCAAACGCCGCAAGCTCTCCTGCGGTGGGCTGCACGGAATGCGTATCCGCTCCCGGAATGTTCAATAAGACGCGCGCCAGGGTGCGTTCGATCGAGTACGGCGGGATGCGTGGATTTTCCATGTTGCCAGCGACGATGATCGTGAGGTGATCATCAGGGTAGTAGGCATAGTGTGCGCCGGAGCCTGCGATGACGCCGGAGTGTGAGATCTTGCGATGGCCCGCGAAGTCCCGAACGATAAGCGATCCCAATGCGTAGTACACCAAGGTGCCGTCGGTCATTGAGTCTGTTTGAACCACCAAGCGGCGCACATCGGCGCCGGTGGCGGCGCTGTCGAACACGCCCTTGCGGTATTTCAGCAAGTCATCCACGGTGGATTGCAGCGCACCGGCCGAAAATGCAACGCTGGCTGTGTACTGGGCGGCGCCTGCGAACGGCTGGGGCGGTATTCCCTGAGTATAGCCACGGCTGCGGTGTGCAACGACGTCGCGGAAATCAGCGTAGTGGGTATGTTTCATGCCAAACGGGTCCAGAACATGCTTCTGAATGTAGTTGGCATACGAAAGACCTGACACCTGCTCGATGACCAGACCGAGAAGGTAGGAATCGGTATTGGAATAGTAGAAGCGGGTTCCGGGTTTAAACTGCAGGGGCTTGTCTGCTACAAACTGGAGAACTTGAGCCGATTCGAGGTCCGACTGCGATTCGATGGGGAATCCGGGCTGATCGGTGTAGTTCAGGATGCCGGAAGTATGATTCAGGAGATGTCGAATAGCGACGCCCTGGATCGGCTTGGGCAGGTCTTTCACGTAGTTGCCCACCGGTTCGTCGAGTGAGAGTTTTCCCTGCGCCACCAGCTGTAGCGTCGCCAGTGCCGTGAAAGACTTCGTGATGGAGCCGATGGGGAAGCAGGTATCGCGCGCGAATGGCGTGCCGCTTTGCAGATCGGCGAAGCCCATGGATCGGGCGTAAACCACTGTGCCATTTATTTCCACTGCGACACCGAGGCCGGGGTAGGGGCCGTTGCGCATCGCCGCGTCCAGGATTCCATCCAGGGCTTTGCGCTTCGCCACCGACAGGCCGGTTCCCGAGGCGACGTTCGCCGTGGTGACGAGCAATGCCAGGAACATGATTGAAACGCACAGTTGAGGCAGGGTCAGGCGGCGAACATCTTGCACAGAATTCTCCACAAATGCGGCGGAATCAATTTATGTAAACTTGAATTCAAAATCAACGAGTATTCATGACCATCACTCATTGGGGAAAATCACATGCGCGCGATTTGTTGACGGGCATGACGCTACTCGCGTGCGCCGCCCGGTAAACGTCGGTGAGCCACGGCCCCATTGGCACGCCGACCTGGTCGAGCGTCCCGCTCACGACGATGCCAGTCGCAGGTTCGTAGTAAACAAACGCGCCCCAGTACCCGGCGTGTCCGATGAAGTCGATGCCGTCCGTCGTCGTGTACCGACTGACGCCGAGGCCCCGGTGCACGGACAGATCCCCTTGGCTGCTTTCATGATGCCATGCCAGCATGGCCTGCTGGGTTTCCGGTCGTCGGAACAGCCGTCCTGTGGCGAGGGCGCGACCGAAGCGCGACAGATCGAGTGCGCTGGACATCACTCCGCCGCCCGCCCAGTCGAACGACAGATTGAGCCGGCTGGTAGTGCCGGGAACCTCGCCAAGGTAGAAGTCCGCCAGCTCGACGCCGCGAGGCAGCGGTGTGTTGCCGCCATCGCTCAGAAAACTTGACGTCATTCCCAGCGGCGCGAACAAGCGGTCGATGTATGCCTGCCGCAGTGGTTGTCCGGTGAGCTTCTCGATCAGCAGACCGAGCAGAATGTAGTTCGTATCGCTGTAGGAATACCCGCTTCCCGGCCGGAACAGCGGCACTGTCGCCATGCCATTCCCGAGGTAAAAGTTGATCGTGCCGGCATACCGGTCGCTCGGGCGCGCAGCGTTCCAGGGTTGCCATGCACGCGAGGTCATGAAACGTGCCGGGTCGCAGTGGGGCGCGCGAACGCAGGCAATGTGCTGGTCGAGGTCGCGCATGAAGAGGCCGCCAATCGATCCGGGCGCCGGGTCACCGCCGTTGGTTTCGGAGGTGACATTCGCGTCGTCGAGCAGCACATCGCGCAGCCCGGTGCGGTGGCCGAGCAACTGACGCACCGTAATACCCGGCCCAACCGCTACACCATCGAGCACTGCCAGGCGGTTTAGTGTCCGTCGGTCGAGAACTTCGAGCTCGGCAAGCGTGGCGTCCAGCCCGCGCGAACCAAGTCGGCCCTCTTCCCAGAGCTGCAGCACGATCGCCGCGGTCATCGTCTTGGTGACGCTCGCGATCGGAAAGACGTGCGCTGCCGTCATGGGTTCACGGCCGCCGGCGCGTGCAAAGCCGACTCCGCGTGCGTATCGCATGCCGCTGGGCCACTCGACGACGAGCGCCGAGTTGTGAATGCGCGGCCAGTCGCCGTCGCGCGGTTGCGCGGCATCGACCAGACTCCCGATCAGTGAATCGAGCCGCTGCCCGGCTTCGTCAAACGCACGCTCCACGGGCTGGACCGAGATTGGCTCCCCAGAAACGCCTGCGCCGGTCAGCAAACAGGCTGCTGCAGCCGTGATCAGTGCCCGTCGACGATGGTGCAAGCGCGCATGACGATGCGTAAACGAACGCCAGTACGCCGCCAGGTATGCGAACAAAGGTGTTGGACTTAGCATGCGCGCAGTATATTGTATTTGAATTTATATTCAAGTATGTTGCAACCCATGTCGAAACACCGGCGCCCATGGAGCTGGCCTCGGGTGCGTACTTCACCATTGACAAAATTAAAGGGGATCCATGATGAGTGCAGCGCGAACACTGCTCTACGGATACTCAGCCCTGCTGCAGTTCCTGTTTTTAATGCCGGTATCGGCGCAGCATGCGACGCCCGCAGCGAAAAGCAATGAAGTATCCGACAGTCTCAACGAGATCGTCGTTACATCCACGCGAATCCGAAATGCCAATTTTGAAGCGCCGACGCCCGTACAAGAAATCAGCATCGAGATGATTGACCAGCGCGGCACCACCAACGTCGCTGACATCATCAATGAAATGCCGGCCTTCACCGGCACACTCACGCCGAGTTCGACCACTCTCAACAGTCGTCAAAACGGCGTCAATGCCGTCGACCTGCGTGGCTTGGGCGCCAATCGAAACCTGGTGCTGTTGAACGGCCGCCGGGCCGCACCGTTTGACGAGTTTGGAGATGTTGACTTGAACGCCGTGCCCGCATTGGCGATCAACCGCGTCGAGGTCGTCACGGGCGGCGCGTCGGCGGCATGGGGCTCCGCCGCCATTTCGGGCGTTGTCAACCTGATCTACGACGAGAAGCTCGATCGACTGAAACTCAACGTTCAATATGGCGAGTCTGGCAAGAGCGACGCAGGCAACGTGCGGGTATCGGCGGCTTGGGGAAGTAAAATCAGCGATGACCGCGGGCATGTCTTGATTGCCGCCGACTACGATGACGACAAGGGCGTTCCCCTGGCCAGCGCGCGCGGATGGCAGCGCCGCAGTCCGGGATTGATGGCCAATCCTGCCGATACGGGACCCAACGATGGCATTCCTCAATTCATTATTCGCGACAATTCGGTCTTGTTTCTCGCATCCCCCAACGGCATTACGCTTCCGGGAGCAGACGCCACCAGCAACCTTGAGTTTTTCCCAGACGGCGCGGCGCGCCCGCGCGCGCTGGGAGAAAACCTGGGGGGAGTACTCATGACGGGCGGCAGCGGCTCACGGCTGGGTGACCAGGGGGCGCTGGTCGTCCCGACGAGGCGATTCAATCTGCTTGCAGCTGCCCACCTGGATGTTTCAAATCGTCTCACGCTATTTGGTGAAGCCAGTTTCGCCGAATCGAAGTCGCGCGGAGTATTGGTGCCGCCGTTCACCTTTGGCGATGTGGTTATACAGCCCGACAACGCCTACCTGCCCGCGAACATTGCAGCTCTGAGCGAACCCTTCGTCCTATTCCGCACGTTCGAGGAGATTTCGCCCATCGGTTCGGTTTCGAAAAATG
>JANXOV010000031.1 GCA_025357635.1 Pseudomonadota bacterium | reverse complement strand
CCGACCAGCGCATCGATGACCCAGCCCACCGTCTGCAGGGTCTTGTGCTGTTCGCCGTCGGGCAGGATGCACTGAACGATGCGCCGCTCGCCCAGCCCCGCGCGCAGACGGTCCATGTACAGCGGCGCGATGGTGGAACTGCTGACCACCAGCAGCGCTTCGCCAGGGATGTCGCGGCGCAGCAGCTCCCGGTCCGACAGCAAGCCCGAACCGATTGAAATCGGGTAGCGAGCGTGGCCTACATCGAGAATGAGCGTTTGCACGAGAGGGGCAGTATACGAAGCTTATTCGCCTGACGCCTGCCGAATCGATGCGTGGATTTCCTGCGCCACCTGCTGCGCCTTGCGTTCGTCCGTGTTCACGGTGACATCGGCAATCTCTTCATACAAGGCTGCCCGCTGGCCCATGAGCAACCGCAGCCGGGCCTCCGGGTCGGTGTCGTTCAACAGCGGGCGGTGCCGTCCATGACGCGTACGGTTCAATTGCTGCTGGATGGAGGTCTTCAGGTAAACCACCGTGCCGCGCTCAGCCAGCCATCGGCGGTTGTCGGGGCTGATGACCACGCCGCCGCCGGTTGCCAGCACGATGCCGCTCATCTGCGTCAGCCGGTCGAGCGTCTCCGACTCGCGCTGCCGAAATCCCGGTTCGCCTTCCTTTTCGAAAATGAAGGGAATGTCCACGCCGGTGCGCTTTTCGATGTCGACGTCGCTGTCGTAAAACGGGAGTTTGAACATGCGGGCAAGGTGGCGGCCGACCGCAGTCTTGCCGGAGCCCATAGGGCCGATGAGGAAGATGTTTGGCTTTCCGATCACAAGTCGCTCAAAAAGAAACCGCCCGGAGGCGGTTTCTGTATACCAAGACTCAGGGATTCAAGTCTCAAGGGCCGATCGGAATCGTGTAGTTTGCGATGGTTTCCAAACCCCCGCTCCCGTTTCCTCCCGGCGTCTTGATGTCCAAAATCAACTGCCCTGAAGTGCCGGCCGAGACGTCGATCTTCACGGTAAATGCGTAGCTGAGCGGTTCGGTCGTGCACGGATACGTGAACGAGGACGGTGGCGCCATCGACAAACCGTTGCCCTGAACGGTCGCCGTGACGGTGGTGCCCGCGGGCATTGGATTGTTGTTCACGTCGGCGATCGTAAAGATGTACGCGGGCGAAAGCCCGTTGGCCTTGCTTCCCGTTGCCAACGTCGAACCCGGCGCAGGCGCCAAGTTATTCGGGCTGCTTCCAGACATGATGATCAAATTGTTGGTCGATATGCCGGTGGAGGACTTGTTCGCATCACAGCGGGCCGGGTCATTGCACAGCACGCCGTTGAAGATTCCGTCTGCTGGATCGCGGACGCCGTTGTTGTTGAAGTCGTAGAAAGGCTCCGACGTAGCGTAGACGCCGTCACCATTATCGTCTTCATACCGCTCGGCCAGGTCGGTGAACGTTTCACCGGGGTCGAATGCGCCGTTACCATTCGCGTCGACAAATGCTTCTTCGCCGATTGCGGTGGCGAACAATGTAGAGCGTCCCTGGCGCCCACCCAAGCCCACCGTTGGACGCGGATTGGCGCTGGTCCAGTTGACCGTGCAAACGCCACTTTCCGTGGCAACGGTCGTGGTGGTGCACTGGGGCTGGATGATTCCACCCTGGCTTCTGAACGAAACCGCCGTTCCGTCAGCAACAGGGTTGCTAAATCTGTCAGCCAGCCGCGCCGTTACGCCGACCGTCACGCCGTCGATGTTGAGCGCTTCGACATTGGGGCAAGTGACCGCAAGAGAGAACGCATTCTGCGTCGGCACACCGGTCGACACAGACAACTGGTTTGATTGCGTGGAGATGACCGGCGTCGTATTCAGCACGGTTGCGGTAACGCGAACCGGTGTCGCGACCGTACCACCGCGTACCGTCGTCTGTACGCTGCCGCTGGCATCGCTGGTTACCGGTCCCTGGTCGACGCTGATACCACCGACTGCGGTATTCAGGGCAAAACCGACCTGTGCTCCAGCGGTCGGACCGCCGGACGAGCCAACCACCTGGAAAATGACCGTCGAAGTTTCTGGACGAGCCGTGGAGCCGCTACCTCTGAGTGCGATGATCGTCGGCGTCGCAGACTTGTAGACGATGGAACCAATTGCGGCCGCTGCGACTGTTACAGCGCCGCTCGCCGATAGGGAATTGCTGCCGACGGTCGCCGTGGCAGTGATTTGATCGGAGCCGCTGCAGCCCTTGGCCGAATAAGTCGTCGTTGCGACGCCGCTGCTCGTGGTCACGGGCGACGTGATCGTCGCCAGCCCTTGAGCTGCGCAAGTGGAATTGAACGTAATTGTCGCCGCTTGAGTATAAAGCGTGCCGTCAGATTGCTGCAGAGCGACGGTCAGGCTGGCGCTGCCGCCGGCGGAGAGCGTCGTGCTGGAAATTCCGATCACGGATGCCTGGAATCCAGGCCCTGCCGGACTGCCCATTTGCACTGAGCCGGACGTACTGCCGGACACAACTTGAACAGCGACATTCGCGGTTTTGCCGCTGGCAGTCGCCGTTACGGTGATCGAACGAAGGGAGGAATCGCCGGCAGTGGATAACGTCGCCTTCGCCTCACCGGATGTGTCAGTCGTGGCTTGTGTGACGGCAACGCCGCCCGAGGTCGGGGTGAAACTGACCGCAATACCTGCGATCAGATTGTTGTTCGCATCGCGAACCAGAGCGGTGATCGTGGCCGTCGTGGAGCCATCGGACAAGATCGACGGCGTGCTGGATACGACGGTGACCGCAGCAACCGCGGGGCCGCCCGTCGTCCCGCCGCCGGTCCCGCCACCCGTTCCCGAGTCGCTCAACGTATTGCCGCCGCCGCAACCCGCCACGAGGGCGGCGCTCAGCCAGGCAATGATCTTAAATTTACGCATACTTAAATTCCCTCACTCGACTTCGGTGCAATCCGATGCATCGATCAATAAAGATTGGAGCCTTCACGCAAAATCTTCGGCGTGATGAAAATCAACAATTCGGTTTTCTTGTTGATGTTCCGCGTCGACTTGAAAAGGTATCCCAGCACCGGAATGTCGCCGAGGAAGGGGACCTTGTTCTGCGAGTCGGTCTTGGTGGTCTCGAGGATGCCGCCGAGCACCACGGTCTGGCCGTCGTTCACCAGCACCTGGGTGATGATCTGACGCGTATCGATCGAGGGCACCGTGCCGCCGGTGGCGCTCTGCACCAACTGACCGACCGAATCCTTGCTGATGTTCAGATCCAGTATCACGCGGCTGTCCGGCGTGATCAGCGGGGTCACCTTCAACGACAGCACTGCCTTCTTGAACTGCGTGGTGGTGGCGCCGCTGGAGGAGGATTCCTGATAAGGAATTTCTACGCCCTGCGCGATGCTGGCTTCTTTCTGGTTGGCCGTGATGACGCGCGGGGCGGAAACGATCTCGCCGCGGCCTTCGTTCTGTGCCGCGGTCAATTCCAGGTCGACGATATAGTTGGATCCCAGCAGTGACATGGCCAGGCGGCCGGCCGGATTGGCCACGGGCAGGTTCACCTGGTAGCGGTTGTCCACCGTCGGCACCTTCACGGGGAACGGCGTGCCGTTGGTCTGCAAATTGGCCAGGCCGGAGTCGATGATGGTGCCGGTGCCGGCCTGCGTGCCTGCGCCGGTGACCGCAAACAATCCGTCGTTGCCGTTGGTGCGAACCGAGGTGAACCCGGCGCGCACGCCCAGGTCGCGCTCGAAGTCGTCGTTGACGATGACGATGCGCGCTTCGATCAGCACTTGCTTGACGGGCACGTCCAGCGTCTGCACCAGGCGGCGGATGTCGGCGAGGCGATCCGGCGTGTCCTGTACCAGCAGCGTGTTGGTGCGCTCGTCGACCGACAGCGTGCCGCGCGCGGACAGCATGGAATCCTTGCCGCCTGAGGTCTTCACGAGCTTCGCAAGGTCCGCAACCTTGGCGTAGTTGACCTGCATGAACTCGGTGCGCACCGGCGACAGTTCCTGCAGATCCTTGCGCGCAGCCAGTTCGGCCTTTTCACGCGCGGCCAGTTCTTCGGTCGGCCCGATGATGATGACGTTGTCCTGACGGCGCTTGTCCAGGCCTTTGGTGCGCAGGACGATGTCCAGCGCCTGATCCCACGGTACGTTCTGCAGTCGCAGCGTGAGATTGCCGGTCACCGAGTCGCTGACCACGATGTTCTGGCCGCTGGTGTCAGCCAGCAATTGCAGCACCGAGCGCACGTCGATGTCCTGGAAGTTCAGGGTGAGACGCTCGCCCGTGTATTCCTTCTTGTCCTCGGTGGCGCCACGCTTGACCGCTGCCTTGACTTCGATGGTGTATTGATTGTCCGACTGATAGGCCAGCTGTTCGAACTCGCCCTGCGCGGAAATGACCAGGCGCGAGCTGTTGTCGACGCGCAGTGCGTCGACGCTTTGCACCGGTGTCGCGAAGTCCATGACATCGTAGCGGCGCAGCAGATTCTTCGGCATTTGGGTGCCGGCGAAATCCACGACGATCTGATTGCCTTCCTGACGCAGATTGACCGGTGTGCGCGGATCGGTGAGCTGCACGATCACACGCCCCGTGCCATCGGCGCCGCGGCGGAAGTCGATGGTCTTGATGGCCCGCTCCACGCTGGATGCGGCATTGGCGCGGGCGGCGCTTTGCGCCAACGAGTCGCCCGGCTGGCTGCCAAGGGTCACGGTGATGACGTTGCCATCGACCGACGTGGTGTAGGGCATGAGTGAGTCGACATTGATGACGAGCCGCGTGCGTCCGTTGGCCTCTGCCGCAAGTACGGTGTCGACGCCGCCGGAGCGCACGTCGATGCGGCGCGAGGCGAGCGCAAGCGCCGTGTTGGGCAGGTCGAACGCGATGCGCGCCGGCTTGTCGATGGTGAAGGGCAAGGGCTGCGGCGCCGGGCCGCTCAGGCGCAGCTTCAGCTGCACTTGATTTCCGGGCAGGGTCTGGACGTCGACCGCCTCGAGCTTGACCGCAGGAGTATCGGCGTGAACGTTGGTGATGACCGCCATGAAGGCGACCAACGCCAATGCTCCAACACTCGCCGCCCGTTTAAAAATCGTTGTCATTGATCCTCTCCCTAACGCCTAGTCGGTTAACGCCAACGAGGCTGGTCGCTCGATATAGCCGCCAAGACCGTCCGGGACGATCTCGATAAGGCTGATTTTGCTGGCCGTAATCTCGGTGATTTTCCCATCGCTCTGTCCCAGATAATTGCCGGGCTGCACCTTGTGCACCAACCCGTCTTTGGATTGAACGAGTCCAAAGAAATTGCTGCCGACGCGCAAGGTGCCCACCATTTTCATGGTATCGAGGGAAATGCCCTCGAGGAACTCCCGGTTGCGGCGCGAATTCGGCCGCAGGCTTGCCTGGCCGTTTGCGGCGCTTGCGCCTTGCGGCTGAAACGGCGAGCGCTTCGGGCCGACATCGTAGACATAGGTTTCGTACGGCTTGACCTCACGCACCGGCTCGATGCGCCCGCCCGGCTTTTTCTTGGTCTCCGCGACCCATTTTTCCAAAGAGGAGCGGCCGCCGCCGCAGCCGGATGCGCCCAAGGCGAAGCCGAGGACCACGCACAGGGCGATGATGCGTTGACTTCTGCTCATGTGGTTGACCCCACTTTCTTGCGCACCGCTTTTTGCTCGGCGCCGCCGCCGCTGTCATCGTCGAGATAGCGGTAGGTCTTGGCTGTGAGTTCCATGATCAGATTGTCGAAATTGTCCTTGCTCACCGGTTTGATCTCGATGTCGTGCAAGGTGACGATGCGCGGCAGCGCCGCGATGCCGCTGACGAAGGTGCCGAACTCATGGTACGAACCGACCAGACGGATCTTGATGGGCAGTTCGGCGTAGAAACCCTTGCCCTGTTCGCTGGAGGGCTGAAACAGTTTTTCTTCCAGTCCCGCGGCAAGGCCGGTCTGTGAAATATCCACCAGAAGATTTGGCACCTCGGTCTTGCCGGGGAGCTGGCGCAGCATCGCACCGAAGGATTTTTCCATTTCCGCCAGCTGCGCCTTGTACGCGTCGAGGTTGGCGGCGCGCTGCTGCTTGGTTTCGAATTGCTGGCGCAGATCCTGCTCTTCGGCTTCGGCTTTTTGCAGCAGTGGGCGGTCCTCGTTCCACACCAGCATGTACCAAAGCAGGCCGGCAAAGGCGAGGAAGACCACGCCGATGAAGAATCCGCGAATCGCCAGAGGCCATCGGCCCGGATCTTTCGGATCTAGCGCTTTGAGCTGGTCGAGAAAGTTCATTTAGCGGCAACCTTCTTGGGAGTTGATTCGCCAGGCGTGTCCAGATCCACACCGACGGTATCGGCAAAGAGCGTGAAACTGGAGCCGCCGGTGGGCGAGTTCTGCGCGGTCTCGACCACTTCGAGGACCGGGTTGTCGAGCCACTGCGAGGCGTCGATGCTGCGCATGAAAGTGGAGACGCGGGTGCTGGACTGCGCGACACCGTGAATCTCGAGCTTCTTGCCGGTTTGCTTGACCTGCGTGAGGTACACGCCGTCCGGAACGGCCTTCACGACCTCATCGAACAGGTGCACGATTTCCGGTCGGCTGCGCTGCAGTTTTTCGATGATGTCCATGCGCGCCACCAGGCGCTGCTTGCGGTTCTCCAGATCCAGGATGTCGGTGATCTGCTCATCGAGCTTGCCGATTTCCTTTTTCAGGTAGTTGTTCTTGTCGACCTGCGTGTCGATCCAGCTCGAGTACATGAGCTTGCCGCCGAGTGCGAACAGCACCGCGGCGACGCCCGCTCCCGCGGCGGCGATCAGGAATTCACGGCGCCGAACTTTGCGTTCTTGTTCGCGCCACGGTAGTAGGTTAATGCGCGGCATAGCTACCCTTTAGTCAAAACTACGCAGCGCCAGGCCGCATGCGGTCAGTAAGGCCGTGGCATCGCGCCCAACGGCTTGCGCCTTGGCCTTCGATGAAACTTTCATGTTGCCCAACGGATCGCCGCGTTCGGCGGCGATGCCGACGCGGCTGGAAATGACATCGGCAACACCGGAAATATTGGCGCAGCCGCCGCAGATCAGGATTTGATCGGGCTGCGCCCGGCCGCTGCCCGAGGCCAGGTAGAACTGCAGTGAACGGCTGACCTGCTGCGTCATGTCGTCGATGAAGGGGTCGAGCACCTCGGGCTGATAGTTGCTCGGCAATCCGCCTTCTTTCTTGGCGCGTCCGGCTTCTTCCATGCTCAGGCCATAGGTGCGCATGATTTCTTCGGTGAGCTGCTGCCCGCCGAAAGCGAAATCGCGGGTGTATACGACTTTCAAGTCGCGCAGCACGCTGAACGTGGTGCTGCTGGCGCCGAAGTCCACCACCGCGACCGTGCGGTCGGTGCCGCCGTCCGGCATTTGATGGCGCATCAGGCTGCAGGCGTTTTCCAGAGCGAAGGCTTCAACATCGACGATGCGCGCCGTGAGTCCGGATGCGCGCACGGCCGCCTGGCGCTGTTCGACGTTCTCGGTGCGCGTAGCGACCAGCAGCACGTCGATCATTTCCGGATCTTTTTCGGAAGGGCCGATGACCTGATAGTCGTAGCTGACTTCCTCCATCGGGAAGGGGATGTACTGGTCGGCCTGCATTTCGACCTGACCCTCGAGCTCGTTTTCTCCGAGGCTCTTGGGCATTTGAATGACTTTTGTGATGGCCGCATCGCCGCTGATGGCGATGGCCGCCTCGCGCGCACGAGCGCCGGACCGCTTGACCGCGCGGCGAATGGCTTCGCCGACCGCTTCCGCGTCGACAATGGCTTTTTCGTTGATGGCGTTGTGGGGCGTAGGCTCCGCAGCGTACGACTCGACGCGATACTGCCCGCCGCTCATGCCAAGCTCGATGAGCTTGACCGAGGACGTCGTAATATCAAGACCCAGCAAAGGGCGATATCGTTTACCGAATGACCACACGGGTTTTCCTTTTCGGTCAGTACGTTAGAGCGGAAACTGCCGCTCAAGATTAGATAACGTGATCGAACAAATAGCAAGAAACTGTTAAATAGACCGTGACGCCACTCACGGATGCCATTCCATCCCACCCCAAGGCTGAGGGCTGTAATATGCAAACCCTCATCCCAGGCGCAATAAGTTAGAGCCCCTTGAAGTGTCCAGACGTTACCTAGTTCTCATATCTCGAATTTGTGTGATCCTGGTCGGCGTGATCGCGTTGGCAGTCTTCGCCAATGTATGCGCTTACGCCTATTTAAGGCCCGCCCTGCCCGATGTGGACACCTTGCTGGACGTTCAGCTGCAGGTTCCATTGCGGGTTTACACGCGCGACGGGCGCCTGATTGCCTCGATCGGGGAGCAAAGACGCATTCCGGTGCGGTATGAACAGATTCCGCCCAAGCTGGTGCGCGCCTTCCTGGCGGCCGAGGACGACCGCTTCTTCAAGCACCATGGTGTTGATTGGCAAGGGATTTTGCGCGCTGCTGTGGCCAATGCGCGCGCCGGCGGCATCCGCCAGGGGGCGAGCACCATCACCATGCAGGTGGCTGAAGAAACGGTCGTCCTCGGTGGCCAAAAAGGCCTGGATCAGTCTCTTGGGGAGCTGCTCGTAGCGCACCGGGATCCGGCGCTGCTCGCCGATGGCGGCGATCAATTTGCCATCGCGGGTGTAGATACGCAGCGGAACCTGCAGCTGGACGTCCCGCAGGGAGTCCACGTCGGGCAGCGCCGGCCTCAAGTAGACATAAGCACAGACATTAGCGAACGCAA
>JANXOV010000011.1 GCA_025357635.1 Pseudomonadota bacterium | reverse complement strand
TGCAAACGCCGCGCGCTACCCGAGCAAAGGCACCAGCAACAAAGCCACAATGTTGATGATCTTGATCAAAGGATTGATAGCCGGCCCCGCAGTGTCCTTGTAAGGATCGCCAACGGTATCGCCGGTGACCGCCGCGCGATGCGCATCGGACCCTTTGCCGCCGAAGTGGCCCTCTTCGATGTACTTCTTGGCGTTGTCCCACGCGCCGCCGCCCGTCGTCATGGAAATGGCGACGAACAAGCCGGTGACGATGGTGCCGATGAGCAAGCCGCCGAGCGCCTTGACGCCGGCGCCGGGGCCCATCAGGAAATTGATGACGATCACCAGAACGATGGGCACCAGAATGGGCAGCAGCGACGGGATGATCATTTCCTTGATGGCCGCTTTGGTCAGCATGTCCACGGCGCGCGAATAGTCGGGCTTGGCGGTGCCTTCCATGATGCCTTTGATCTCGCGGAACTGGCGCCGGACTTCATTGACGACAGCACCGGCTGCACGGCCTACGGCTTCCATGGCCATGGCGCCGAACAGGTAGGGCACCAGGCCGCCGATGAACAGGCCGATGATCACGGCCGGGTCCGACAGATCGAAGGCGGTGGGGTGGCCCAGCACCTCACCCAGCTTGTGCGTGTAGTCGGCGAACAGCACCAGCGCTGCAAGTCCGGCGGATCCGATGGCGTAGCCCTTGGTCACGGCCTTGGTGGTGTTACCGACGGCATCGAGCGGATCGGTGACGTCGCGAACTTTCTTGTCCAGGCCCGCCATTTCGGCGATGCCGCCGGCATTGTCGGTGATGGGACCATAGGCATCGAGCGCCACGATCATGCCGGTCATGGACAACATGGCGGTCGCGGCGATGGCGATGCCGTAGATGCCGGCCAGTTGATTCGCGGCCCAGATGCTCAGCGCCACCGCGATCACGGGCAGCGCACAGGACTTCATCGACACGCCCAGGCCGGCGATGATGTTGGTGGCGTGACCGGTTTGCGAAGCGGAGGCGATGTGCTGCACCGGGCCGTACTCCGTGGCGGTGTAGTACTCGGTGATGACGATCATCGCTGCGGTCAGCGCCAGGCCCACCAGCGTGCAGTACCAAAAGGTCATCGCCTGAGCGCCCATCATCTGCTTGGACACGAAGTAGAAGGCGATGGCCGACAAGGCGCCCGAGACCATGACGCCCTTGTACAGCGCATTCATGATCTTGCCGCCCTCGCTCGTGGAGACGAAAAAGGTGCCGATGATCGAGGTGACGATGGAAATGGCGCCGAGCACCAGCGGGAACAACACGGCCTGCTGGCCCATGTCCTTCATCACCAGTCCGGCCAGCAGCATCGTGGCCACCAGCGTCACGGAATAGGTTTCGAACAGGTCAGCAGCCATGCCGGCGCAGTCGCCGACGTTGTCGCCTACATTGTCTGCGATCACGGCCGGGTTGCGCGGGTCGTCTTCGGGTATGCCCGCCTCGACCTTACCAACGAGATCTGCGCCGACGTCCGCACCCTTGGTGAAGATACCGCCGCCCAATCGGGCGAAAATGGAAATCAGCGAGCCGCCGAAAGCCAGTCCCACCAGCGATCGCAGCGCGTCATCGGCGTTGGGCAGGAGGCGCAGCATGAGCAGGTAGTAGCCGGCGACACCCAGCAGCCCCAATCCGACCACCAGCATGCCGGTGATGGCGCCGCCGCGGAACGCGACCTTGAGCGCCGCGTTGATGCCGCCATGCGCTGCCTGCGCGGTGCGCACATTGGCGCGCACCGAGATGAACATGCCGATGTAGCCTGCCGCACCCGACAAGAGGGCGCCGGCTGCGAATCCGCCGGCGGTTGGCCAGTCAAGACCGATGCCGATGAGGACGAACAGGATGACGCCCACTAGAGCGATGGTTGAATACTGCCGGTTCAGGTAGGCACTGGCGCCGGCCTGGATCGCCGCGGCGATTTCTTGCATACGGGCATTGCCGGCAGGCATCGCCAGGATCCAGCGCATCGACAGCAGGCCGTACGCGATGGCAAGGGTACCGGCGGCTATCGCCAACCAGAGGACGTTATCCAAGGTCATGAGGTCATCTCCAAAAGGCTATAGCGTTGAAAATTATGGTTTTATGGGACCGCAAAAACGGGCGCGACTATAGCACAAAAGCGCTCTTGAGCCGCTTTCGAACGCCGGCGGATTTTAGTTGTACATAAGTGGGCAGCCCGTTGCGGTACGGAGGGTAGTCCTCGCCGGCGATCAACGGCGACAGATAGCGGCGCGCTGCCGCCGTGATGCCAAACCCATCGGCCGTGATGAAATGCCGCGGCACCTTCTTTTCGGCATTGGCAACTGCCGACAGTGGCGCCTCGCCGATGCTCCACCGGTAGGGGCGATCGGACTTGCGCACGATGGTGGGCATCACCGCGTCCTTGCCGGCGATGGCGAACTGCACGGCGGCCTTGCCGACGGCGTAGGCTTGATCGACGTCGACCTTGGAGGCGATGTGCCGCGCCGAGCGTTGCAGGTAATCAGCCACCGCCCAATGAAATTTGTAGCCCAGCGAATCTTTCACGATTTTCGCAACCAGCGGTCCGACGCCGCCGAGTTGCGCGTGGCCGAATGCATCGGTGCCGCCGGCCTCGGCCAGGAACTTGCCGTCGGCGTTGTGCACGCCTTCGGATACCACCACGACGCAATAGCCGTAGCGCTCGACGCTGTCGCGAACCTTGGCAAGGAATTTTGCCTGATCGAAAACGATTTCCGGAAACAGGATGATGTGCGGCGCGTCGCCGGTTTTCTCACAGGCCAGGCCCGCGGCCGCGGCAATCCATCCGGCGTGCCGGCCCATCACTTCGAGCACGAACACTTTGGTCGAGGTGCGCGCCATCGAGGCGACGTCGAGCGCCGCTTCGCGAGTCGACACGGCGACGTACTTGGCCACGGAGCCGAATCCGGGACAGCAATCGGTGAGGGGCAGATCGTTGTCCACCGTCTTTGGGATCCCGATGCAGGTGATCGGATAGCCCAGCTGCGCGCCGATCTGCGACACCTTGTTGGCCGTGTCCATCGAATCGTTGCCGCCGTTGTAGAAAAAGTAGCCGATGTCGTGCGCGCGGAAGACTTCGATCAGGCGCTCGTAGTGGGCGCGATTCACATCCAGCCCCTTGAGCTTGTAGCGGGCCGAACCGAAGGCGCCGCCCGGCGTATAGCGCAGCGCGCGAATGGCGGCTGGTGACTCCTGGCTGACGTCGATCAGGTCCTCGGTCAGGGCGCCGATGATGCCGTGACGACCGGCGTATATCTTGCCGATCTTGCGCGGAAACTTTCGCGCCGTTTCGATCAGGCCGCAGGCCGAGGCATTGATGACCGCGGTCACGCCGCCGGATTGGGCATAGAACGCGTTCCTGGGAGTCGCCTTTTGCATGGTGTTACCTTCAGCTTGAGTGACGGGAGGATAGCCCATCAGGGAATCGCCTGACATATGCTGCCGGTGCGGGTTGGGTTTGACCTTCGCTTGGGGCAAAGGTACGGTATCGCGCTTTATACGACCAAGAACCCCATTTCCTATGCGAATCGTTCTTCTAGGCGCGCCCGGATCCGGCAAAGGCACGCAATCTCAGCGTTTGGTGGAAACCTATGCCATTCCGCAGGTGTCGACCGGCGATTTGCTGCGTGAAGCCGTCGGCAAGAAAACCGATCTGGGGCTGCGCGCCAAGGCCGCCATGGACGCGGGGAAGCTGGTCGAAGACTCCATCGTACTGGGAATGATTCGTGAGCGGCTGGCGCAGCCCGACGCTGAGCGCGGCTTCATCCTCGACGGTTTTCCGCGCAATATTGCACAGGCCGAGGCGCTCACGCTCTTGCTGGCCGATCTGGGCACACCGCTCGATGCGGTCATCCTCATGAACATCGACACGGCGGTGCTGCTGAAGCGGCTCAGCGGACGCCGCATTTGCGAGGACTGCGGCCGCGTGTTCAATGTATTCACCTCACCGCCGGGATCGTTGCCGAATTGCGAGCGCTGCGGCGACAAGCCCAGGCTGATCCAGCGCCCGGATGACAAGGAAGAGGTCATCGGCAAGCGCCTGGAAGTGTTCGAAGCGCAGACAAAACCGCTGGTGGAGCATTACCGCGCCGCCGGTCTGCTGCGCGTGATCAATGCCGATGCCGAGGTTGAAACGGTGTTTGTGGATCTGACGGCGGCGGTCGGCAGGCCCGCCGCGGTTCCAGGGGTTGCGTTGCGCCGTTGAATCAGCCGCCGATCGCCTTGAGCAGTGATTCGCCGATCTGCTCGCGCCGCCAGCCCCGCAGCGCCTGGGTATCCATTGTCTGCAGCGGCTTTGAGGACATGACCATCGACTTCAATTCGCCGCGGGTGGCGAGAATCTCCGGACTCACGCCCAGATCCGCGGCGCGCCGATCGAGAACTTGCGCAAGGCGATTCACCAGCGCCTTTTGTTCGGGCGTCGGCCGCATGTCCTGAGCCATTGCTTCGGGACTTGCCTGTATTGCCTCGCTGCTCTTGATCGCATCGAGCAGCGCTTCGAGCACCGGCTCGCGCCATCCGTTGGTTTCCGGCGCAGCAGCGTGTGCCTGCGGCACATTGCGTGGATCTGCGTGCGCCAGGTCGAAGATGGCGGTGTCCGACAAGATCCAGGATCGCGGCAGGTCCTTCTCCCGGGCCAGTTTCTCGCGCCAGGCGGCGAGGGCGCGGGCGATACCGCCGGCGCGCGGCGCCAGCTGCGACAGTCCCTTAAGGCGCGTCCACGCGCGTTCCGGGCCCGGGTCGTACAACTGCGGATTCGACAATTGCGCGCAATCCTCCTCGACCCAGTGCGCGCGGCCCAATTCCGTCAGACGTTTTTGAAGCAGCAGCGCGATGTCGTGCAGGTGCAGGACGTCCTCGGCGGCGTAGGAAAGCTGCGCGGCACTCAAGGGGCGGCGTGACCAGTCGGTGCGCGTCTGGCTCTTGCCGATGGAGACTTCGAGCAGGGTCTTGGCCAGATCCGCGTAGCCCAGTTGAGCCTTCAAGCCGACGCACGCCGCGCCGATCTGCGTATCGAAAACCGGCTTCACGATCTGCCGCGTCACCAGATAGATCGCTTCCAGGTCCTGCCGCGCGGCGTGGATGATTTTCGCGGACTCAGCGCCGGTCAACGCGTTCGTCAGCGGCGCCAGATCAGCGATGCCGATTGTATCGATGATCCAGATCCGCTGCGGCGCGCTGATCTGCAGCAGGCACAGCTTCGGGAAAAATGTCTTTTCACGCATGAATTCCGTGTCGATGCCGATCCAGGGCGCGCTGTGCAGCGCGTCCGCCACCGCGCCGAGTTGTTCGTCCCGATCGATCCAAATCGTGTCTGTCATTGGCTTTTCCGCGTGTACAATTTACCGTTGATTATGAACGAATCACCCGCCGCCGCTGCGCGATCTGCGCCCTGCCCGATGCACGTGCATATTTTGGGCATCGGCGGAACCTTCATGGGCGGCATCGCCGCCATCGCCAAATCCTTGGGAAATCGCGTCACCGGGTCGGACGCCAACGTGTATCCGCCCATGAGCACGCAGCTGGAAAAGCTGGGCATCGAGTTGATTCAAGGCTACGGCGCCGAGCAGCTCGACTTGAACCCCGACATCCTCATCGTCGGCAACGCCATGAGCCGCGGCAAGCCCGTCATCGAAGCCATGCTGGACCGCGGACTGCGCTACACCTCGGGACCGCAGTGGTTGTGCGAACAAGTGCTGCAGGGCCGGCACGTGATCGCGGTGGCCGGGACTCACGGCAAGACCACGACCAGCAGCATGATCGCCTGGATTCTCGAGTCCGCCGGCGTCTCGCCGGGTTTTCTCATCGGTGGCGTTCCGGCGAACTTCGATGTCACCGCGCGGCTCGGAAGCCCGTCCTTTTTCGTCATCGAAGCGGACGAGTACGACACGGCGTTTTTCGACAAGCGGGCCAAGTTCGTTCACTACCGTCCGCGCACCGCGGTTCTCAACAACCTCGAGTTCGACCACGCGGACATCTACCCCGACGTGGCGGCGATCCGCTGGCAGTTTCATCAAATGCTGCGCATGGTGCCGCCTTCCGGCCGGCTCATCGTGAATGGCCGCGATCCGCAGCTTGCACTCACCCTGGCTGCGGGCTGCTGGACACCGGTGGAGACCTTCGAATTGCAGGACGATGCGAAGGCCGCCACGGCGTCCAGCGCCGGCATGGAGACTGCCGTTCGCTGGCGGGCGGTGCCCGGGCAGAACGGCGCGTTCGATGTGTTTCGCGATCACGCGCGCATCGGCCGGGTCGGGTGGAATCTGCTGGGGCAGCACAACATCATGAACGCGCTGGCGGCGATCGCGGCCAGCGCGCAGGCGGGCGTGGATGCCGGCGCGGCGGTGCGTGCGCTGTCGGAATTCCGGGGCGTCAAGCGGCGCATGGAAATTCGCGGTCAATTCGCCGGCATCACCTTGTACGATGATTTTGCGCATCATCCCACCGCCATTCAGACCACGCTGGAGGGCCTGCGTGCCCGCGTCGGCGGTGCGCGCATTCTGGCCGTGCTCGAGCCGCGCTCCAACACCATGAAGCTGGGCGTGCACAAGGATCAGCTGGCCACGGCGCTGCAGGCCGCGGATCAATCGTGGTTTTTCAATCCGCAGGATCTGGGCTGGAATTTGCCCGCACAAGTCACGGCGTTGGGAAGCCGCGCCCGGTTTGCGGACAAGGTCGAGGATCTGGCGCAGCGCGTGGCCGCCGAGGCGCGCGCCGGCGATCACGTTCTGATCATGAGCAACGGCGGCTTCGGCGGCTTGCACGAGAAACTGCTGCAATTGCTGAAACTCAAAGGCGCCGCATGAACATCCCGCTATTCCCCTTGAGCCTCGTGCTGTTTCCGGACGGCCCGCTGCCGCTGCGGATATTCGAAACCCGCTACGTCGACATGGTGCGGCGCTGCATGCGCGATGCCTGCAACTTCGGCGTGCTGCTGATCCGCGAGGGCAACGAGGTCGGTCCGGCGAACACTGTTGATGTCGGCACCATGGCGCAGATCATGGACTTCCATCAGCTCTCCGACGGCTTGCTGGGGCTGTCCTGCGTGGGAAGGCGCCGCTTCCGCGTGCAGAGCCGGCAGCAGCAAAGCGACGGTTTGAATCTTGCCGAGGTGACCTTGCTTGACGAGGCGCCGCTGGTGCCGGTGCCGCCGCGACATGCGCATCTGGCGGAACTGATTCACAACGTGCTGCCGCAGTTGGGCGAGGTCTACGCGAACATGGAACTGCGCATTGCCGATGCCGCCTGGGTGGGTCATCGTCTGGCGGAAATCCTGCCCATCGATGCGAGCGACAAGCAATATTGTCTTGAACTCGACGATCCCGTGGAGCGATTGGATTTTCTCGCGCCGATGATTCAGATCACCTCGGAACCCGACGATTCGGAAGGACCTGTGTCGGTAAATTGAGGCTCAAGGACTCTTGGCGTATCGGACCCAGATAGGCCGGGTGGCCCACAACAGCAGCGCGATGGTCAGGCCCCAGGGGAGGATCCAAAATCCCACCAGGCCGTCGAAGTGTCCCACCCATCCATCGTAAGCGCCGGGGGCTCCGCGCACCGTGCTCTGCTGCAGCATGCGCAGGATGATCACCCAGCCGGCATGCAGGCCGATGGCCACTGCGATGTTGCCGGTGAGCACGCGCGTCAGGCTCAACACCAGTCCCACAACCAGCCAGGCGAGAAAGGAATCCAGCACCGCCGCCGGATGCGCCAGCGGCGCAAAGGAGCGGGCGAGAAGATCGAATCCGCTGCCCCAGCCGACTTCCTCAGGCGGTATGCGCACCTTGGCAAAAAAATGCAGCAGCGCGAACAGCGGCGCGGTCAACAGCGCCGCAACCCAGGGTCCGGATTCGCGTTGAATCGAGGTGTGGATGGCGCCGCGCATGACGGTCTCTTCGATGAAGGCCACCGCGACACCGGAGCCCACGCCGACCAGGAATATTTTCAGCACGGAGCCTGCACTGAGGATGAATGCCGGATCCACGACCCGGATGTGCGTATCGAGCAGGAAAAACGCGCCGGCCATCGCCGTCACCATGCCCACAACGCCCCACAGGAGGCACTGCGCAACGAATCTGCCGCGCGGCAATCCGTAACCGAAGTCCGCTTTGCTGCGGATGGCCAGATGGCGCGCCAGCCAAACCAGTTCCACGGCCAGCACCAGCATGGCGATGCGGCTGGCGACGCGATGGAAGGCCCAGTTGCCCAGATGCGAGGCCAGCTGGAAGGCCGGAAAGGCGATGCACGCGCCAATCAACAAGGCGACGAAGACTGCGGCCAGGAACCAGAAGAATGCGCGCATGGTCCAGTACCCTCGAAGTCAGGCCAGCTTGGCGAAGCAGCGGCGCGCCGAGCTGATCGTGTCATCCACGATCTGCTCGGTGTGTGCGGCGGATATGAACCCCGCCTCGAACGCGGACGGCGCCAGGTAGATGCCTTCAGCGAGCATGGCGTGGAAGAATTTCTTGAACCGCTCGACATCGCACGCCACCGCCTGCGAGTAGCGCTCGACCCTGGGTTCGGCCGTGAAGAAAAATCCAAACATGCCGCAGACGTGATTCGTGGCCAGGGCGATGCCCTGGTCGTGCGCTGCGGATCGCAGGCCTGCAACCAAGCGGTCGGTCATGCGGCCGAGGCGCTCGTAAAAGTCCGCGCCCGCCAAACCGGCGAGCGTCGTCAAGCCTGCGATCATGGCCACCGGATTGCCCGACAGCGTACCGGCCTGATACACCGGCCCGAGCGGCGCCAGTTTTTCCATGATGTCGCGCCGGCCGCCGAACGCACCCACCGGCATGCCGCCGCCGATCACCTTACCCAAGGTGGTGAGGTCCGGCCTGATGCCGGCGAGCGCCTGCATGCCGCCGCGCGCCACGCGAAATCCCGTCATGACCTCATCGAAAATCAGCACGGCGCCGGTGCGGTCGCATTCGCTGCGCAGCGTCTGCAGGAAACCGGGCAGCGGCGGGATGCAGTTCATGTTGCCGGCGACCGGCTCGACGATGACACAGGCGATCTTGTCGCCCATGCGTGCAAACAGTTCGCGCACCTGATCGGCGTTGTTGTACTCGAGTGTGATGGTGTGATTGGCCAGCGCCGCCGGCACCCCGGGCGAACTCGGCACGCCCAGCGTCAGCGCGCCGGATCCGGCCTTGATCAGCAACGAGTCGGAGTGGCCGTGATAGCAGCCTTCGAATTTCACGATCGCATCGCGTCCGGTGAAGCCGCGCGCCAGACGCAGCGCGCTCATCGTCGCCTCGGTGCCGGAGCTGACGAAGCGGACCAATTCGATGGACGGAACCCATTCAACGACGCGGCGGGCCAGCTGGGTTTCAAGTTCAGTGGGCGCGCCGAAGCTCAAGCCGTCGGCGGCCACACGCTGTACGGCTGCGATGACCTGCGGGTCGGCATGTCCCAATATCATCGGACCCCACGAGCCGACATAGTCGATGAAACGCCGCCCATCGGCTGCAAATACATGGGCGCCCTTCGCCTTGGCGAAGAAAATTGGTTCTCCGCCCACGCCGCGAAATGCGCGAACCGGCGAATTGACGCCGCCCGGAATGTATTTGCAGGCTTCCTGAAACAGACTCATCGTTGATCCTCGTTGTAGTGATGCTCGCCGGGGGCTGACTCCCACGCGCTGGTCATGATAGTCGCATCGCACGCGCCGCGGGAATCAGGCGTGGCAGCGAAAGAACGACTTCCAGTCCGCCGCCGCTGCGGTTTCTGGCAACGGCGCTGCCCGCGTGCGCCTGCAGGACCTGCGCGGTGATGGCAAGACCGATGCCCTCGCCGCCGCTGTCGCGGTCACGCGACTCCGCGACCCGGTAAAAGGGCTCGAAAATCCGCGTCACATCGCCTGCCGGAACGCCCGGACCTCGGTCGCTGATGCCGATTGTGATCTGCGCACCGGTCGCCCGGGTATGCACGTCCACGACCTCGCCGGCCGGAGAGTAGCGCACCGCATTGCGCAGCACGTTTTCGACGGCGCTGCGCAGCAGTTCCCGATGCCCTGACAGCAGCGCGCCGCGTTCGCCGGATACCTCGATGATGCAGTGCTTTGCCGCGCCCTCGAAGCGCGCGTCCGCGCAGACCTCCTCGATGATGTCATCCAGCTCGAGGTTTTCGCGTGCAATGGAAAGATCGGCGCCTTGCAGCCGGCCAAGCTTCAGTATCTGGCTGATCAGCGCATCGAGCCGCTCGATCTCCAGATCCATGCGATCCAGATGGCGCGTGGGATCGGCGCTGGATTGCCGCGCCAATCCGAGCGCAAGACGCATGCGCGCCAGCGGCGAGCGCAGTTCATGGGAGATGTCGCGCAGCAATTGCGTGCGCGCGATGCGCGTGGTGCGCAGCTTATCCGCCATGGCGTCGAAGTCGCGCGCCAGCACCGCCAACTCGTCCTTGCGATCGTCCAGACCTGCGCTGACCCGAACGTCCAATTGTTCCGAAGCCACGCTGCGGGCGCCTTCCAGGATGCGCCGGATGGGCGCGCTGAAATGACGCGCAAGCCAGCCGCTGGCCAGCGCGCTGACCAGCAAGGCGAGCGCGAGCACCGCGATCGGAATGCCAGGCAGGCTCAACGCGCCGAACAATCCGGGACGCTGCGGTGAAAACACGATGGTGTAGATCGTCCCGTCGGGACCGACGATCTGGGGCGCAGCATGTCCCGGCCACAGATTCGGTGGCGGCGGCGGCAGGGGCGGAAGGGGAGGCATGCCGGAGCCCATGCCTTTGCGCAGAAAATCCAGGCGGCGCTGCGCGAATTCCGACAGACGCCTGCCCAGAATGTCATTGCCGCCGCGGTCGAGAATGAAGAAATCACGGTGCGGGATGGCGTCCTTGTTGGCCGCGAGCCAGGTCCGAAGCGCCGTCAGTCCGCCGTTGGCCAGCACTTGGGAGGCGCGCACGGCCATTTCCGGTCTGCGTTCGGTGTCGGCGGATTCGGCATCGCGCGCCGCCACTGCGACGGTGAGCGCGATGCTGCCGCCGACGATCAGCGCCATGGCGATCCAGAACAGGATGAAGATCCGGAAGAACAAGCGGTGCATGGAGTGTCAGCCTGGCGAAGCCCAGGCGAGCATGTAGCCTGCGCCGCGCACGTTCTTGAGTTCGGGAATTTTCCCCGCTTCCAGATTGAGTTTGCGCCGCAGGTTGCTGATGTGCGTGTCGATGCTGCGATCGTACGGGACGAGCTTTCGGCCCAGCGCCGTTTCGGTCAACATCTCGCGCGAGAGCACTTGTCCGGCCGATCGCATCAGGATCTCCAGAACCCTGAACTCCGCACCGGTCAGACTCACGGTGCGTCCGTCGACGCTGGCCTGATGCGTCGCCATGTTCACGCGGATGGGCCCTGCCTCGAGTGTTTCGGATCCTGCGCTGCGTCCGGAACGGGGGCTGGCGCGTCGTAAAATCGCGCGGATGCGCGCCACCAGTTCGCGCGGATTGAACGGTTTGCTCAGGTAGTCGTCCGCGCCCAGTTCCAGACCGACGATCCGGTCGATGTCATCGCCGTGCGCGGTGAGCATGACAATGGGGGTTGCGAACGCGGCGCCCAGATCACGCAGCATGTCAAAGCCGCTGGCACCGGGCAGCATCACATCCAGGATGATCAGGTCGAATGGCTCGGCGCGGATTCTCTCCAGTGCCGCCAGCCCGTCGTGGACGCTGTGGACTTCGAAGCGTTCGGCCTGCAGATACTCGCACAACATCTGACAGAGCTCGCGATCGTCATCGACCAGCAGCAGCCGTGCGTCTTTGGAAGGAATTTGATCGGCGAAAGTCATGGGGGGGAACACTTTGGCACACTCCTCGCGTGCCGGTGGGCGGAAGTGCCAAGTTGACATTTCTTTGCAAAAGCCGGGCGACCGATTCGAGCGGCTACAGTTCTTTGCAATGGCTTTTCCTGGCGTTGACACTCCAGTACCGGGTTCCCGTTTAACATGCCGCTCGTTGGAATGTCGGGCTCTCATTTTCCCTTAAGGAGATCTTAGAATGAATGCAATTCGTACCAGCGTCGCTGTGGCGCTGATGGCGCTCGGCGCTGTCTCGATGGCGCCGGCGGCGCAAGCAAGCGCCGCCGAACACGGCGGACATCATCGCGGGCCCGAGCAGATGTTCGAGCAGCTCGGCTTGAGCGCGGATCAAAAGGCCAGGGTCGATGCGATCATGGCGGCACAGGGGCCTGCGCTCAAGAATCTGCATGAGCAGATGCGCACCAACATGGAAAAGCTGCATTCCACCAAGCCGGATGATCCGAATTACGGCGCTTTGGTGTCGCAGGTGGCGCAGACCAACGGCTCGCTGATGACGCAGGCGATATCCGCTCAAGGCGACATGCACGCGCGGCTGTATGCCATCCTTACACCTGCGCAGCGCACGCAGCTCGAACAGATGCAGGCTAAAATGTGCGAACACATGAAAGATGGCGCCGGGCATTGGCGGCATCATCCGCCGCCCATGGACGAAGATGCGCCGATGCCACCGGATGCGCCACTGCCGCCGGGCGCACCGATGCCGCCGGAGGGTTCGCCGCCGATGTAATGCCTCAGGGCCCGCTGCGTCCGTGCGCCGGCGAGCGCGGCCGCAGTTCTTTTACCGCTGCTGCGCGTCGACCCCATCGCGCTTCAACAAATCGATGACGCTGTCTTTGCCCGCCAGATGCCCTGCGCCGACGATGACCAGATAATTGCGGTCATCGTTCAACAGGGCTTTGATTCCCGGAATCCATTTGCGGTTGCGCGCCGCCAGCACCGATTCGTACAGACGTGGATTGCCCTCGAATTCGTGCTCCAGTTGGCTGGCGAACCACGCAGTGTCGCCGCGCCGCCAGGCACGCACCATCGCATCGACCTGCGTCGGCAGCGATTTGGCTTCTTTCAGGCTCGACAGCAGATACGCGGCCTGGCGTTCATCCGACATGGATTGGAACAGCTCAATCTGATCATGCGCGGTTTCCAGGCCGTGCATCGGTTTGCCGTCGGTGCGTGCGCGTTCCATGAAGAACATCTCCACGCCCGCATTCGGCGCGAATCCCAGCTGCATCAATTGCATTTGCGAGACGGCCTCGGCCACGAACCAGGGCGCGAACTGATCCAGGATGGCCAGATCGACGCCGACTTCGCCGGCCAACGCGGTGGCCCGCTGATAGCGGGCGGGACCCAGAATGCCCTGCAGTGTCTTGCCCTCCGGCAGCGAGGCGGCCGCGAGCATCTCCTGCTGGATGTTTTGCGATTCCATCTCGCTCAGGTCGATCTCCATCACTACGGCCTTGGAATTCGCGTAGGCCGCAAGCAACGCAGGGGGCAGCGGGTAATCCGCGTCGCGCAACACGTGGATGGATCCGAGCAGGTACACGATGTTGTGCTTGCCCTGTATCTGCCAAAGCGTGTGTCGTTCGGAATCGGCGTGTGCGGCGGAACCAAACGCAAGCCCGCTCAGCGCCAGCAGGACGCTCAGTGCGCGCGTCGCGATGAAGCGGGAAATCCGCTTGCGCAGCATGCGCGCGATCACCCCGTCGCGCGGCGTGCCGCCGGCGCCGTGACCCAATGCACCTGGGTGGCGATGCTGCCGTCTTTCGCCAGCGTGAAACGGCGATAGGCGGGCGGGCGCGAGTCGATGGCGAACTTGTCGCTGCCGGGAAGAAACTGAGCGCCGGTCGAGGGCGTCGCAAACAATCTTACGGAACCTCGCTGGCCCTGGAAGTCCTGATGAACGTGGCCCCAGGCGACGCCGCGCACGTGCCGGTGCAAGTCCAGGATGCGCCAGAAGTCCTCCGCATTGGCAAGCCCGATGCCGTCCAGCCAGCGGCTGCGCATGTGCACCGGGTGGTGATGCAGGCACACCAGTGCGTGCGTGCTGGATTGGGTGAGCGCATCGTCGAGTCTTTCGAGTTCCTGTTGACTGAGCCGGCCGCCGACTTCGCCTTCCTCATAGCTGTCCAGCATCACGATCTGCCAGCCTTCGGCGTGAAACGTGCCGCCAATCTGGAACGGCGCGCCGCGCAATTCAGCGCGCATCGCATCGGGAATGTCGTGATTGCCAGGCACGCACAGCACCGGCTTTTGCAGGCCGCCGAAAATCTGGCGGAATCGGATGTAGCCGGCCGGGTCGTCCTGCACGAGGTCACCGGTGACCAGCAGTGCAGCATGGTCCGGGCAGTTGGCAAACGCATCGGCCATCACGGCGCGCAAGGTCGTGTCGGTTTCCACGCCGCGCAGCTTGCCGTCGATTCGGCCATACAAGTGCGGATCGGTAAACTGCAAAATGTTCATCACGGGCATGCTAGCAAAGTGTCCCGGAGCGATTGTTGAACTGAGTCATGCCATGGTCATTTCGGAGTGTGCGCACCGCCCGACACCGGCCCCGAACAAGCGGACTCACGTCGCGTTTTGTGATTGCCGGTCGAGTGCGCTTCAAGGACAATATAGTCCCCGCTTTCCCCGGATAGCCATTTATGCCCACTCGCCGCGAACTTGCGAACGCCATCCGCGCATTGACCATGGACGCCGTGCAGCAGGCCAATTCCGGGCATCCGGGGGCCCCCATGGGCATGGCCGACATCGCCGAGGTGCTTTGGCGTGAGGTGCTGAAACATAATCCGGCCAATCCGACCTGGTGGGACCGCGACCGCTTCGTTCTGTCCAATGGCCACGCGTCGATGCTGATCTATTCGCTGCTGCATTTGACCGGTTATCCCCTCGCGATGGACGAAATCCGCCGTTTCCGGCAATTCGGCTCCAAGACCCCCGGCCATCCCGAGCACGAACCGCACCTGGGCATCGAAACCACCACCGGACCCTTGGGCCAGGGCCTTGCCAACGCCGTGGGTATGGCGCTGGCGGAGCGATCGCTGGCGGCCACGTTCAATCGCCCCGGCCACGCCGTCCTCGACCACCATACCTACGTTTTCCTTGGCGATGGCTGCCTGATGGAAGGCGTTTCGCATGAGGCCTGCTCATTTGCGGGCAACCAGCAATTGGGCAAACTCATTGCGATCTATGACGACAATGGCATTTCAATAGACGGCAAAGTTCAAGGTTGGTTCACCGACGATACGGCGCAACGCTTTGCTGCCTACGGCTGGCACGTCATTCCCAAGGTCGACGGACACGATGCGGCGGCGGTGGCGGCGGCGCTGGCGCAGGCGCGAGCTGAAACCCGGCGGCCCACGCTGATCTGCGCTCAGACCATCATCGGCTGGGGCGCGCCGAACAAGCAGGGCACCAAAGTGATGCACGGCGAGGCGATGGGGGCCGAGGAAATTGCCGCCACGCGCAAATTTCTCGGCTGGACGGCGCCGCCGTTCGAGATCCCCTCGGACATCAAGGAGGCCTGGGATTGCCGCGGCAAGGGCGCCAAACTCGAGCAGGAGTGGCAGGACCGGTACAAAAAGTATCGGGACGAGTTCCCCGAGTTGGCCGCGGAACTGGAGCGCCGCATGCGCGGCGATCTTCCGGTGGGATTCGAGTCGCTTTCGCGGGCTGAGACGGCCAAGGCGCAAGCCGCGGCTCAGGCGCTCGCCACGCGCCAATCCTCGCAAGCCGCGCTCAATGCCTTCGGTCCCGCGTTGCCTGAACTGATCGGCGGTTCGGCCGATTTGACGCCCTCCAACGGCACCCTGCGCACGGACTCCACCATTTTGACGCCGGCGCTGCCTGGCGGGAACTACGTGCACTTCGGCGTGCGCGAATTTGGCATGTCGGCCATTCTCGTCGGCGTCAGCTTGCACGGTGGGTTCATCGCCTACGGCGGCACATTCCTGACGTTTTCGGACTACGCGCGCAACGCCGTGCGCATGGCGGCGCTCATGCGCCAGGGCGTGGTGTTCGTGTACACGCACGATTCCATCGGTCTGGGCGAGGATGGGCCCACGCATCAGCCCATCGAACACGTTGCAAGCCTGCGCCTGATCCCGGATCTGGACGTGTGGCGTCCCTGCGATTCGGTGGAAACCTCGGCGGCCTGGGGCGCCAGCATCCTGCAGCGGCAGCGGCCCGCCTGTCTGATACTCACGCGGCAATCGTTGAACTGTGAGCCGCGCCAGCCGGAGCAGGTGGCCTTGATCCAGCGCGGCGCGTACGTGCTGATCGATCCGCCCGGAACACCTGAAGCGCTGGTGCTGGCCAGCGGTTCGGAGGTCGGGATCGCGGCTGAGGCGGTGCGCGCCATGAATGCGCAAGGGCGCCGCATCCGACTCGTGTCCGTGCCCAGCACCACGGTGTTCGAACGGCAGGATGCGGCATACCGCGAGTCCGTGCTGCCGGCCGGCGTGACGTGCCGCGTCGCGGTGGAAGCCGGCGCCCGCGATTCCTGGTGGCGGTATGTCGGACTGCAGGGACGCGTCATCGGCATCGATCATTTCGGCGCGTCCGCGCCGGCCAAGGACCTGTTCAAACGCTATGGTTTCAGCGTCGAGAACGTCCGGGAAAACATCGAAGCGGTATTGAAGAACTAACACGAAGCGAGGATCTGACACATGGCGATCAAGGTTGGCATCAATGGTTATGGCCGCATCGGCCGCAATATTCTGCGGGCTCTATACGAGGCCAAGCGCACACACGAGATTCAAATCGTTGCCATCAACGATCTGGGTGATGCCAACACCAATGCCTACCTGACGCGCTTCGACACCGCGCACGGCCGTTTCCGCGCCGACGTGCATGTCGACGGCGATTCGATGGTCGTCAACGGCGACCGCATCCGGGTGGTCGCGCAGCGCGATCCCACCAAGCTGCCCTGGGGCGAGCTGGGCGTGGAGGTCGTGCTCGAATGCACCGGACTGTTCACCAGCAAGGCCAAGGCTTCCGCTCACATTGCGGCCGGCGCCAAGAAGGTCGTCATTTCGGCGCCGGGCGGCGATGATGTGGACGCAACCGTGGTCTACGGCGTCAATCACGGCGTTCTCAAGGCCTCCGACACCGTCATCTCCAATGCCTCGTGCACGACCAACTGTCTGGCGCCGCTCGCCAAGGTGCTGCATGACAAGATCGGCATCGTTGCCGGCGTTATGACTACGGTGCATTCGTATACCAACGATCAGGTGTTGACCGATGTCTATCACTCGGACTTGCGGCGCGCGCGTTCGGCGACCATGTCCATGATTCCGACCAAGACCGGCGCTGCGGCGGCGGTGGGTCTGGTGCTGCCGGAGCTTGCGGGCAAGCTCGATGGCTTCGCCATCCGCGTTCCGACCATCAACGTCTCGCTGGTGGATCTGACCTTCACTGCAGCACGCAAGACCGGCGTCGAAGAGATCAATCAGATCGTCAAGTCCGCCGCCGATGGCGCATTCAAAGGCATCTTGGCCTACAATGACCAGCCGCTGGTGTCAGTGGACTTCAATCACGATCCGGCCTCATCCACCTACGACTCGAGTCTGACCAAGGTCATCCAGGGAACGCTTGTGAAGGTCTGCTCCTGGTACGACAACGAATGGGGTTTCTCGAATCGCATGCTCGACACCACCCTCGCCTGGTCCAAGATCAAATAAGCGTATCCGCCAGCCCGTGAAAGTCATAAAAATGAGTGACTGCAATCTTCGCGATCAGCGCGTGCTGATCCGCGAAGACTTGAACGTGCCCGTCAAGGGCGGGGCCATCACCAGTGATGCGCGCATCCGCGCAGCGCTGCCCACGATCAGGCAGGCGCTGGATGCGAAGGCTCGGGTGATGATCATGTCGCACCTCGGCCGGCCGGAGGAGGGCGTTTTTGCCGAGGAGTCTTCGCTTGCGCCGGTAGCCAAGCGCCTGGCAGATCTGCTCGGCATGCCGGTGGAACTCAAACGCGACTGGCTCAAGGGCGTTCAGGTCGCGGCGGGGCAGGTCGTGCTGCTGGAAAATGTGCGCTTCAACAAGGGCGAGAAGAAGAACAGCGACGATCTGGCCCGGCAGATGGCTGCGCTGTGCGATGTCTACGTCATGGATGCATTCGGCACGGCGCATCGCGCCGAGGCCAGCACCCACGGCGTGGCCAAATACGCACCCATCGCCTGCGCCGGCCCCTTGCTCGTCAGCGAGTTGACGGCGTTGGAAACCGCGCTGGAAAAGCCGGCACGGCCGCTGGTGGCCATCGTCGCCGGCTCCAAAGTCTCCACCAAGCTTACGGTTCTGGAGTCGCTGCTGGCCAAGGTCGACCAATTGATCGTGGGCGGCGGCATCGCCAACACTTTTCTCGCGGCGTTGGGCTTCAAGGTGGGCAAGTCATTGTACGAGCCGGAAATGCTCGACATTGCCAGGCGGTTGCTGGACCAGTCCGCCAGGCGTGGCATCGAAATCCCCATGCCCACGGATGTCGTGGTGGCCAAAGAATTTTCAGCAACTGCCGAAGCCGATGTCAAAGCAGTCACCGATGTCGCGCCCGGCGAGATGATTCTCGACATCGGCCCCGATTCCGCCGAACGGCTCAGTGCTTTGATGGCATCCGCCGGCACCATCTTGTGGAACGGGCCGATCGGCGTGTTCGAATTCGATCAGTTTGGGGAAGGCACCCGCACTCTGGCGAACGCCATCGCCCGCAGCGGCGCATTTTCGCTAGCCGGTGGCGGTGACACGCTGGCTGCCATCGAAAAATACGGAGTCGAAGAAGGCATTTCCTACATCTCCACCGGTGGGGGTGCGTTTCTGGAGTTCGTCGAGGGCAAGAAATTGCCCGCCGTGGAGATCCTGGAGCAGCGAGCCGCGTGAATTCTTTTCGACGCCGCACCAAGATTCTCGCAACACTCGGCCCTGCGACTGACGATCCTAAAGTGCTGATGGAGATGGTCAAGGCCGGCGTCGACGTCGTGCGCATCAACTTCTCCCACGGGCAGATTGCCGATCATGCCAGGCGCGTCGGCATGATCCGCGAGGCCGCGGCGCGCGCCGGCTGCTATGTGGGCATATTGGGCGATCTGCAGGGCCCCAAGATTCGTATCGACCGCTTCGTCGGCGGCAAGGTCATGTTGGACGAAGGCGCCGGCTTCGTGCTCGATGCGGCCCTTGGACCTGAGGCGGGCACGGCGGAATCCGTTGGCATCACTTACAAGGCGCTTCCCGCCGATGTGCAGATCGACGACGTGCTGCTGCTCAACGATGGTCAGATCAGTCTGCAAGTGGTGCGCGTCGATGGCACGCGCATCTACACTGTGGTGCTGGTCGGCGGCGAACTGGGCAACAACAAGGGCATCAACCGCCAGGGCGGCGGCCTGTCCGCCGGCGCGCTCACCGACAAGGACCGCGCCGACATCACGGCCGCGGCCGGATTGAAGGTGGACTACCTGGCCGTGTCGTTCGCGCGCGATGCCGGGGACATGAACGAGGCGCGCGCGTTGCTGCGCAAGGCCGGCGGCCATGGACTGCTGGTGGCCAAGATCGAGCGGGCCGAGGCCATCAAGAACCTTGTCGAAGTCGTCGGCGCCAGCGATGCGGTGATGGTCGCACGCGGTGATCTGGGCGTGGAGATGGGATTTGCTGAACTGGCCGGACTGCAGAAGCAGATCATCCTGGAGGCGCGTGCCCAGAACAAGGTCGTCATCACCGCGACGCAGATGATGGAATCCATGATCGTCAACTCCATCCCGACGCGCGCCGAGGTTTCCGATGTCGCCAATGCGGTGATGGACGGCAGCGACGCGGTGATGTTGTCGGCGGAGACGGCCTCGGGCAAGCACCCGATCAAGGTGGTCGAGGCCATGTCGCAGGTCATCGTGGGAGCGGAAAAGTATCAATTGTCGCACTCGCGATCGCGCCAGCGCATCGAAGGCTATTTCGAACGCACGGACGAGGCCATCGCGGCGGCAGTCATGCACGCGGCCAATCACCTGCACGTGAAGGCCATCGTCGCCTTGACCGAGTCGGGCTCGACCACGCTTTGGATGTCGCGCGTGCGCTCCGACATCCCCATCTATGCCTTCACCCGCCATGAGATCACGCGCTGCCGCGTGACGCTGTACCGCGGCGTCTACCCGGTGGCGTACGACGTCACCCACGGTGATGCGGAAATCCTGTACTACTCGGTGTTCCACCTGCTGTTGGAACTCAAGCTCGTCGAGGAGAATGATCTGGTGATCCTGACCAAGGGCGAGCTATCCGGCGTTTCCGGCGGCACCAATTCCATGCAGATTCTGCGCGTGACCCGCAGTTGACATGAGCAAACCATCGTTCCGGGGAACCGATCAGTACGTCGCCACCGAAGAATTGATGTCGGCGGTGAACGCCTCCATCACTCTGTCCCGACCGCTGCTGATCAAGGGCGAGCCGGGCACCGGCAAGACCCTGCTCGCCGCCGAAGTGGCGCGTGCGCTGGGCATGCCGCTGTTCGAGTGGCACGTCAAATCCACGACCAAGGCGCAGCAGGGATTGTACGAATACGATGCGGTGTCGCGCTTGCGCGATTCCCAGCTGGGCGAGTCACGCGTCCAGGATATTTCAAATTACATCCTCAAGGGCAAGTTGTGGGAGGCGTTCGATTGCGAGACGCAGCCGGTGCTGCTCATCGATGAGATCGACAAGGCGGACATCGAGTTTCCAAACGATCTGCTGCGCGAAATCGACCGCATGGATTTCTACGTCTATGAGACCCGGCAGACCGTGCGCGCCAAGCACCGCCCCTTCATCATCATCACCAGCAACAACGAAAAAGAGCTGCCCGATGCATTCCTGCGGCGCTGCTTTTTTCACTACATCCGCTTTCCCGATGAAGACACCATGCTGCGCATCATCGATGTGCATTTTCCCGGCTTGAAAAAGGATCTGCTGCGCGAAGCGCTGACGATGTTCTTCAAGGTGCGCGAAGTTCCCGGCTTGAAAAAGAAACCCTCGACTTCCGAGCTGCTTGATTGGATCAAGCTGCTGGTGGCCGAAGACATCTCCCCCGAAGCGCTGCGCACGGATGATGCGCACAAGTTCATTCCGCCGCTGTACGGGGCGTTGCTGAAGAATGAGCAGGACGTGCATCTGTTCGAACAATTGCTGTTTCTCAATCGCCGGAATGCTCGTTAAGTTTTTTTTTCTGCTGCGCACCGCCGGCGTGCCGGTGTCGATCCTCGAGTTCCTGGGCCTTCTGGAAGCCCTGTCCAAGGGCGTGGGCGAGGCGAGCGCTGAACGTTTTTATTACCTGGCGCGCACCTGCCTGGTAAAGGACGAGCGCTACTACGACCGCTTCGACCGCGCCTTCGCTGCCTTCTTCAAGGGGGTGGAAGGCAATTTTGCCGTGCTGTCCAAGGACCTCCCCGCGGACTGGCTGCAAAAGCTGGCCGAAAAGAACCTGAGCGATGAGGAAAAGGCCAAGATCCAGGCAATGGGCGGCTGGGACAAGCTGATGGAGACGCTCAAGAAACGCCTGGAAGAGCAGAAGGGCCGGCATCAAGGCGGCGGCAAGTGGATCGGCACCGCCGGCACCTCGCCCTTCGGCGCCTATGGCTACAACCCTGAAGGGGTGCGAATCGGTCAGGACTCCTCACGCAATCGAACTGCGGTGAAGGTATGGGACAAGCGTGAGTATGCCAACCTCGACGACGGCGTCGAACTCGGCACGCGCAACATCAAGCTCGCGCTGCGCGGCCTGCGCCGCTTCGCGCGGCGCGGGGCCGCCACCGAACTGGATCTGCCCGACACCATCGATGCCACGGCCCGCTCCGGCGGGTGGCTCGACATCAAGATGGTTCCGGAGCGCCACAACGCCGTCAAAGTGCTGCTGCTGCTGGATGTCGGGGGTTCGATGGACGACCATGTTCGCGTCTGCGAAGAGCTTTTCTCCGCCGCCCGCAGCGAGTTCAAGCATCTGGAGTCCTTTTACTTCCACAACTTCGTCTATGAAAAGCTCTGGCGCGACAATCGGCGCCGCTTCAATGTGAACATGAGCACGCACGAATTGACGCGCACTTACGCTGCGGACTACAAACTGATCCTGGTGGGCGATGCCACCATGAGCCCGTACGAGATCGAGCAGCCGGGCGGCAGCATCGAACATTGGAATGAAGAACCGGGGCGCGTATGGCTGCAGCGCCTGATGCAGACCTACCGAAAGTTTGCCTGGCTCAATCCGCAACCGCGCGAGCGCTGGCGCTACACGCAATCCATTGCGATCACGCGCGAACTGCTGGAGGGGCGGATGTATCCTCTGACGCTGGGCGGACTCGATGAGGCCATTGATGCGTTGACCTAACGGCCTGCCCTGGGGGGGCGGGTTCTAGCGCCGCGCCGATTGCAGCGACTTCAGATCGGCCAATACGGCTGCCGAATGACCTTTGGCCTCGACACTTGCGTAGTGCTTGGCGATGATCCCCGCCGGGTCGATGATGAAGCTCTCACGGTTCGCCACTTCCATGATGCCGAGCACACGCCGCAGAACCCCATAGCTCTTCGCCGCCGTTCTGGCGGTGTCTGCCAGCAGCGTGAAGGGCAGGCGATTCTCCTGAGCGAACTGCCGATGCGAGGCCGTGTCATCGAGGCTGATGCCGACGATCAGGGCGTCGAGCTGCTTGAATGCGAACACGTTGTCGCGAAACTCGCAGGCCTCGGTCGTGCAGTGCGGGGTGTTGTCCCTGGGGTAGAAGTACAGCACCAGCCAGTGACCGCGGTAGTCGGCCAGCTCGTGCCATGCGCCGCCTTGATCCTGCAGCCGGAAGGCGGGTGCCGGCGAACCCACTGCCGGCGGCGCGCTCTGAGCCACGGCGATGCCTGTCAGCAGGGCAGCAGCTGCAAGGAATGGTCCGTGGCGCATGTCCGTCTCCTGCGCCGTGAGGCGCATCACATTTGGCAGGTTGGTCGGTGTCATACTAACAAACGGATGCAACCCTCGATCACTCATCCCTCGCGAGTCGGTCTGATCCTGACCGGAGGAGGCGCTCGCGCCGCCTATCAGGTGGGCGTGTTGAAGGCCATCTCCGAGCTGCTGCCGCGCGGTGCGCCCTGTCCCTTCCCGGTGATCACCGGCACCTCCGCCGGCGCCGTCAGCGCCATCGTGCTGGCGTCCAACGCCGCACATTTTCGCCGTGCCGTGCTTGCCATCGATCAGGTCTGGCGCAACTTCGAGGTATCACAGGTGTTCAAGGCCGACACCGGCAGCATGCTGCGCGCCGGCCTGCATTGGATGCTGGCGTTGCTGAGCGGGGGCTGGCTGGTGCCGCCGCCGCATGCGGTTTTCGACAACTCGCCGCTGTGGGCGCTGCTGCGCAGG
Source organism: Pseudomonadota bacterium (assembly GCA_025357635.1). GTDB lineage: Bacteria > Pseudomonadota > Gammaproteobacteria > Steroidobacterales > Steroidobacteraceae > TMP-86. The sequence goes on along the minus strand of JANXOV010000011.1, from coordinate 15,990 downwards.
CACCTGGACTTCGAGGGCATTCCGCTCAGCCTCAAGGGCGAGCATCTGCGCGCCGTCGCGGTGTGCGCAACCAGCTATTCGGATGCCGACTCTGTCGCGTTCTATCATGCGTCGACCCAGATAGAACCCTGGCAGCGGGCATTTCGAAAAGGCGTACGAGTGCAGTTGACGCTCGAGCATCTCATGGCAAGCCTCGCCATTCCCTTCCTGTTCCGTCCGGTGATGATCGGCGGACAGTATTTCGGCGATGGCGCGATGCGGCAGACGGCGCCGCTGAGCGCCGCGCTGCATCTGGGCGCCGAGAGGCTTCTGATCATCGGCGTGCGCGAACCGCAAGGTCACGGTCCGATGCAAAAGACCCGCCCGGTCGAACCCACGTTCGGCCAGATTTTCGGTTTCATGCTCGATACGCTGTTCATGGACCAGATTGTTGCGGACATCGAGCGCATGAACAGCATGAATGAAGGCCTGCCCTCGCCCAATGGCGTGGAGCGGCGGACGCAGCGCATCGAATCGCTGGTGATCACGCCTTCCAAGGAAATCGGCGACATCGCCCGCCGTCACCGGCGCGCGCTGCCATTCTCCCTGCGCGCCTTGCTGCGCACGCTGGGCGCACAGGACAGCGGCGGTCAGCAGTTGATGAGCTATATGCTGTTCGAGCGGGCCTTCACCCGCGAACTGATCGGTCTGGGTTATGAGGACGGCATACGTCGCGCCGCGGAACTGCGCGACTTTCTGCAGGTCCGGTCCAGTTCGCGGCTGCGAACGGGGATGCGCGCAACCCGGTCGGCCTGAGCCGGGAGTTTTGCGCAGGCCGCGGCCTGCCGGTCTAGATCCGGTCGAGGGAGTGATGCCGCGTCATCACTTCGGGATACTCGCCGCGAAAATGATCCGCCAGCCGTTCCGCAATGAACACCGAGCGGTGCTGGCCGCCCGTGCAGCCGATCGCGATGGTCAGGTAGTTGCGATTCACGAGCGCAAACTCCGGCAGGCGCTCATCCAGGAATGCCGCCAGATCCTGGATCATCTTGCGCACGCTCGCGTGAGAGTTCAGGTATTGGATCACCTTGGCGTCGCGCCCGCTCAAGTCGCGCAACGACTGGTCCCAATAGGGGTTGGGGAGACTGCGCACGTCGAAGACGAAATCCGCATCGCCGGGAATGCCGTGCTTGAAGCCGAAGGACTCGAACAGCAGCGACAGGCGGCCCTCGCGGCGGCGTTCGATGCGCTCGCGCACCAGTTCGCGCAGCGCGTGCACGCCCATCTGCGAGGTGTCAATGACCAGGTCGGCGGCGAGGGTGATGGGTTCGAGCAGCTTGCGCTCGGCCATGATGGCCTCGCGCAGCCCCACGCCGCTGCTGCTGAGCGGGTGTTTGCGCCGCGTCTCGCCATAGCGCTTCAACAGGACGTCTTCGCTTGCGTGCAGGTACAAGACCTCGCAGGCGATCCCGCTGCGGCGCAACTCCTCCACCATCGCCGGTATGGTCGCGATCTCGCTGGTCCGGTTGCGCGCGTCCAGTCCCACGGCAGTGCGAGCGTAGGTGGACTCCGGACCGCGCAGATTGTGCGAGATCAGCGGCTTCAGCAGCGCCGCCGGAATGTTGTCGACGCAGTAGAAGTCGAGGTCTTCGAGCATGTGCAAGGCCACAGTCTTGCCCGAGCCCGACAAGCCGCTGACGATGATCAGGCGCATAAGGCGTCGCGTTCCTCCTTAGGGAACGTCAATCATAGCGGCATGTGCTGCGCAATGTGCTGTTTACGGCTCCGTGGGGCGCGTCCGGCTCTCGGCGATTCGCGCCTTGATGACCTCACCGGCGCGATGATCGGAGGTCTTTTCCTTGTGTTTCTTGACGCACCGGTCCAGCTTGTCGGCCAATGCATCGATGGCGGCGTACATGTCGCTCATGGTTGCATCCGCGTAAACCTTGCCGCCACGCACGTGAACGGTCGCTTCGGCCTTGTGACGCAGTTTTTCCACCGTCAGCACGCAATGCACGTCGATCAATTGATCGAAATGGCGCGTGATGCGCTCGAATTTTTTCAGGACATAACCGCGCAATGCGGGCGTGACGTCGACATGATGACCACTCAGATCCAACTGCATGAGGCCTCCTTCTGAGCAAACGTTGACTTAACCCAAAGCACGGGCCGCTGATCGCTTGCGTTCATTGGACGGTTCGATCTGCATGGCCTCGCGATACTTGGCAACCGTGCGGCGCGCCACGGGTATGCCTTCCTGAGACAAGACCTCCGCGAGCTTGCTGTCGCTCAGCGGATTGTCGGGATCCTCCAAAGCGATCAGTTTCCTGATCTTGGCGCGAATCGCGGTCGAGGACATCTCGGTTCCGTCGGCGGCCGCGACGTGGCTGGAGAAAAAATGGCGGAACTCGAACACGCCGCGCGGCGTGTGCATGTACTTGGCCGTGGTGATGCGCGAGATCGTGGATTCGTGCATCTCCACCGCTTCTGCCACGTCCTTGAGGATGAGCGGCTGCATGCCCTCGTCGCCGAGCTCGAAGAAACTGGCCTGGCGTTGAACGATGCAGCGCGCCACCTTCAGCAGCGTGTCGTTGCGGATTTCCAGGCTGCGCAGCAGCCAGCGGGCCTCCTGCAACTGGGTGCGCAGCATCGCGTGGTCGGCCGAGCGGGAAATCAGGTTCGCATAACTCTGGTTGACCCTCACACGCGGTACTGTCGCCTGATTGATCTCCACAATCCAGCCGTGTTCCGTCCGACGTACGAACACATCGGGAATTACGTATTCGGCGCATGCGCTGTTGACGGTGCTGCCGGGGCGCGGGTGGCAGGCGCGCACCAGCGCCAGGGCCAGCTCAAGCTCGCCTTCACTGCAGCGCAGGTGGCGGCGCAGCAGAGAAAATTGCTGACTGGCAACCAGCTCCAGGTGCTCCAGGGCGACGCGGACGGCAATGTTGCGGCCGGGTGTTTGCGGGTCGAGCTGCCGCAGTTGCAGGGCGATGCATTCACCCAGATTGCGTGCGCCCACGCCCGCAGGCTCCAGGGACTGCACCGCTGCGAGGACCCGCTCGACACTGTCAATGCCGGTCTGAATTTCCGGCAGGAGACTGGCGCGGATGTCCTCGAGACTGTCCTGCAGATAGCCGTCATCGGTGATTGCATCGACGATGACGCGGGCGATGGCTGAATCCACCGGCGACAGTTTTGCGAGGTCCAGCTGCTCGAGCAGCTGTTCCTGCAGAGTCTGGCCGTTTTCGTCGCTCAAATCGGAGTTACGGTCCTCATCGCCCGACCAGGGAGTGTCCGATACGCCGGCCGTCCGTTCGCCCCAGGCCTCATCGGAAATCTCCACTTCCGGCTCTTCGCGCTGATCGCGCTCGGCCACGGCATTGCCGCTGAGTTCCACGTATTCTTCTTTGGCGACGGGGTGCTCGCTGTCGGGCAAGGCCTCGGATGCGAGCGGATCGGCCCCCGACTCGTCTTCGGCCTCGAGCATGATGTTGGTCTCGAGGGTTTCGCGCACATGCGCCTGCAGGTCGAGCGAGGGAAGCTGCAGCAAACGGATCGCCTGCTGCAACTGCGGCGTCATCGTCAGCTGCTGCCCGATGCGAAGTTGCAGACTCGGCTTCAACATAAGATCTGCTGCAAAATGATCCTTCCGGCTGCGCCGGCGGCAATCCTGAGGACCGGCTCCACTACAGTTCGAAATCCTGCCCCAAGTACACCTCACGGACCTGCGGGTTGGCAAGAATCTGTTCCGCAGTTCCCATCGCGATGACGGATCCCTGGCTGACAATATAGGCCCGATTGCAGATATCCAGCGTCTCCCTGACATTGTGATCCGTTATCAGGATGCCGATGCCTTTTTCACTCAAGTGCTTGATAATTCTTTGAATATCCTGCACTGAGAGCGGATCCACGCCGGCAAACGGCTCATCCAGCAGAATGAACTGCGGTTCTGCCGCCAGGGCGCGCGCGATTTCCACCCGGCGGCGCTCACCACCCGACAGGCTCATGCCCAGTGTGTCGCGCACGTGGTCGATATGCAGTTCGTTCAGCAGTTCGCTCAGGCGCGCATGGCGGCTCACTTCATCCATCGTAGGCCGCGTTTCCAGGATCGCGAGGATGTTGTCGGCCACCGACAGTTTGCGAAACACCGAAGGTTCCTGCGGCAGATAGCCCATGCCCAGCTGCGCCCGCCGATGCATGGGCAGACTCGACAAGTCGCGCTGATCCAAGAATATGCTGCCGCGCTCGCAGGGGATGAGGCCGACGATCATGTAGAACGCCGTGGTCTTGCCGGCGCCATTGGGACCCAGCAGCCCGACCACTTCCCCGCTGGCCACCTGCAAGGACAGGTCGCGCAGCACCTGCCGGGACTTGTAGCTTTTGGCAAGATGCTCGGCCTTGAGCACGCTCATGGCTTGGGTTTGGCCGGTGGTGGTGTGATGGTGATGCGCACGCGCTGCGATCCTTGTTCAGCCGCATTGGCCACGACGCGTTGTTCATCGACGTTGTATTTCAGCGATTCGCCGCGAATCTCATTCTGGCCATCGGACAGCCACGCATTCTTGGTCAGGTTGACCATGCCGGATTTCACGTCGTAGATGATGGACTCGGCGCGGCCGCGGGCCAACTGGCCGGTCTTCTCGCGGCGCTGTTCGAACTGCGCCGGACTGCCGTTGATCACGGCCTTGGTCAGGAGTTTGTCGCCAAAGGTGATTTCCGCCTCATCGGAGGTCAACAATCCCTGCTCCACGGTGATTTTGACCTTGCCGCTGAACAGCCAGCGGCTGTTGTCGAAGTTGACGCCATTGGCCCGCGCTTGATCGGCCTCGACCGCAAGCTTGCCCTGGGTGATTTTCACCTTCCGGAACACGAGGATGTTGTTGCGGTAGTCCAGATCGCTGGACTGCGCATCCAAGGTGATGGGCAGCTGCGAGTTGGCACCGGGGATCTGAGCGCCGGCCTCCACGGGCAGGACGCAGATCAGCAGCAATGCCACACGGCTAAGGGGTGAAGCGGCCATAGACTCTGGATTCTAGCCGCATCGTCCGATCGTTCAAACGCGCCACCAAACCACGCCCTGTCAGCGTATGGGGGCCAAATGCAATGCGCACGTCGCCTTCCGTATGCACTTCGGCTGCATCGACATCGTAGGAAATATGATCGGTGTTGACCACGGCCGGCCCCTGGCGTCCCTGCTCCAGTCCTTGCATCTGGACGTTGCCGCGCACCTCGACGATTTTGCCGCTGCGCTGAACGTGCGCGTGGTCCCCGACCATCACCCACAGCTGACCACCCGTCGACTGGTAGTCCAGGCGGACGTTGTGCAATTCCACATCGCTGGATTGGTCGATCTGCTCGATGCGCTCAGCGGCGATCTTCACACTCGGTGCACCGCCGGCATCGAAATCCGTCAGTACGGCGCCTTGCAGATAGTAGCCCGGAAGTTTCTGCGCAGCCGTTGCCGGGGCCACTGCCGGTGTCCGGCTGTGGTTGCTGAGTATCCAGGTGCCGATGGCCAGCGCGGCGAGCGACAGCAGGCTGAGCAACCGCAGCAGCATCAGCTTCGCCCCGCGCGTGCGCGCAGAATCGCATCGCATAACTCGCGCGCCGCACCCAGTCCGCCGGGACGCTGCGCGACCCAATCCGCGGCGCGCAGCACAAGAGGGTGGGCATCGGCGACCGCCGCCGAGAAACCCACCGCCGACATCAACGGCATGTCCGGCGTGTCATCCACCAGACAGGCGCAGTGTTTGAGCGGAATGTTCAGTGTGCGGGCGATTTTTTCAAGCGCTGCGACTTTGTCCGCGCAGCCTTGAACCAGCATGGCGAGGCCGAGTTCTCGCATGCGCGCAACCACCGCCGGGGAGCGCCGGCCGCTGATTGCCGCGACCTTCACGCCGCTGCCCATCAGCAGTTTGATGCCGTGGCCGTCGCGTTGGAACACCTTGAGGGCTTCACCGCGCGCGCCGAAATACAGCCGGCCGTCGGTGAGCACGCCGTCGATATCGAGCACGAGCAATTGGATTTTCGCAAGGCTCACCGGTTTGCGCGCCGGGTTCTTCAAACAATGCCCGCTCGCATCAGATCGTGAACATTGAGCGCGCCTTGCACCAGGTCGGATGCGTCGACCACGACCAGTGAGGTGATGCGGTGAGTCTGCATGAGATTGACGGCTTCGGCCGCCAGTACGCCGGTGCGCACCGTCTTGCCAGTGCGCGTCATGACTTCGCTCATGCGCGTGTGATGCACGTCGACGCGGCGGTCCAGCGCGCGGCGCAGGTCCCCGTCCGTGAACACGCCCAGCAGTTTGCCGGCCTCGTCGATGATGGTGGTCATGCCCAGGCCTTTGCGGCTCATTTCCAACAGCCCTTCGACCAGCAAGGTGTCGGGATGGACCCTGGGGATTTCCGAGCCCTTGCGCATCACGTCATCCACCTGCAGCAACAGCCGCCGGCCAAGATTGCCGGCCGGGTGCGAGCGCGCAAAATCCTGCTCGGTGAAGCCGCGCGCATGCAACAGCGCCACCGCCAGCGCATCGCCCACGGCCAGCGCTGCGGTGGTGCTTGCGGTCGGCGCCAGGTTCAGCGGGCACGCTTCAGCCGGCACGCCTGTGTCCAGATGCACGCTCGCAGCGCGAGCGAGCGAGGAGTCGCGGGCGCCGGTCAAGGCGATCAGCGGCACGCCGAGGCGCTTCAACACGGGCACGATGGTCAGGATTTCATCCGTCTCGCCGGAGTTGGACAGCGCGATGACGGCGTCCTCGCGCACGATCATGCCGACATCGCCATGACTGGCCTCGCCCGGATGAACGAAAAATGCCGGCGTGCCGGTGCTGGCCAGCGTGGCGGCGATCTTGCCTGCGATGTGCCCGGACTTGCCCATTCCGGTGACCACCACGCGTCCTTTACACTGCAGACAGATGCGGCAGGCTTGAGCGAATCCCGCGTTCAAATGCGGCATCTGGGCCTGAAGCCCTTCGATTTCGATTTGCAGCGCCTGGCGCCCCAGATCGATCAGGGCCTGGTCGGTAAAGCTCGTGTGCATCGCTGTAATGATAACGCGGATGGCCTAAGATCGCGGCCATCAGTTACTGAAGAGGTCAAGATGAATCCGCAGCAGATCGCCGATTTGATCCAGTCCGGGCTTCCGGGCGCCCGGGCCATCGTCAAGAGCGATGATAATGTCCACTTTGAAGCCCTGGTGATTTCCGCGGCTTTCACCGGCAAGCGCCCCGTGCAGCGCCATCAGCTGGTGTATGCGACGCTGGGTGCAGCCATGGGCAATGAGATTCATGCGCTGGCATTGCAGGTGTTCACGCCCGATGAAGCGGCCAGCAACAATATTCGATAGCGTGGGAGTGCGACTTGGATAAATTGCAGATTCATGGCGGCATTGCGCTGGATGGGGAAATCCGGATTTCTGGCGCCAAGAACGCCACGCTGCCGATCCTGGCCGGCTGTCTGCTGGCGGACGGGCCGGTGACCGTGGGCAATGTGCCGCACCTGCAAGACGTGACCACCATGATCGAGCTGCTCGGCGGGATGGGCGTCTCGGTCACAATCGACGAAAAAATGCGCATCGAGGTCGATGCCCGCACGATCAAGGAGTACTTTGCGCCTTATCAGCTGGTGAAGACCATGCGCGCATCGATTCTCGTTCTGGGTCCGTTGATCGCGCGCTTCGGGCAGGCTGACGTGTCTCTGCCGGGCGGCTGTGCCATCGGCGCGCGGCCGGTGAACATCCACGTGGCCGGCTTGCAGGCCATGGGCGCCGACATCCATATCGAAAACGGCTATATCAAGGCGCGCGCGGGACGGCTCAGGGGCGCCAAGCTCGTGCTCGAGACCGTGACCGTCACCGGAACCGAGAATCTGATGATGGCCGCCACGCTCGCAGACGGACAGACGGTGCTGGAAAATGCGGCGCGTGAACCCGAGGTGGTGGACCTGGCGAACTTTCTGATCACGCTCGGCGCCAAAATCACCGGGGCGGGCACCGATCGCATCGTCATTGAGGGCGTGGAACGGCTGCACGGCGGCTCCTACGACGTTCTTCCCGACCGCATAGAAACCGGCACCTACCTGGTCGCCGGCGCAATCACCAGCGGTCGTGTTCGGGTGAAGAACACGCGCCCTGATCATGTGGATGCGGTTCTGGGCAAGTTGCGCGAGGCGGGCGCGACGGTCACCACCGGCGACACCTGGATCGAGGTGGACATGCGTGGCCGCCGGCCTCAGTCCGTGGACATTCGCACCGCGCCGTATCCTGCGTTTCCCACCGACATGCAGGCGCAGATGGCGGCGCTGAACACCATCGCCAACGGCGTCGGCACGATCATCGAGACGATTTTCGAGAACCGCTTCATGCACATGCTGGAAATGCGCCGCATGGGCGCCGAGATTCGCCTGGAGGGCAATACCGCCATCATCAAGGGCGTTGAGCGCCTGACCGCGGCGCCGGTCATGGCCACCGACCTGCGGGCATCCGCCAGCCTCGTTCTCGCCGCTCTCGTCGCCGAGGGCAAGACGGATATCGAACGCATTTACCACATCGATCGGGGTTACGAGGCGATCGAGGAGAAGCTGCAGCAACTCGGGGCTCGTATCCGACGCACGCCAGGATGAGAATCTTTTGCGTTCACGTCACTGCGCCTGAGGCCGGGCATCCTTGGTGGGCCTTTCGATGACCGTGATCTTGACCACGAAAGTCTGACCTGAGCGCCGCACCCCGATGTCGATCGGGGACCCGGGTTTGAGCGCCGCGACCTTGGAGACCACTTCCTGCGCGCTGCGCACGGGTTCATTGCCCAAGCGCACCAGGATGTCGCCGGGGCGCACGCCTGCCTCGAACGCTGGGCTTTTGACCAGGATGTTGGCGACCACGACACCGGCGCCGTCGGCCAGTCCCAATTGGGCGGCCTGCTCTTCACTCAGATCCTGGGGCTCCAATCCCAGCCAGCCGCGCACCACCCGCCCTTGCTTGAGAATTTGATCCATGACACCGCGCACCAGATTGACGGGAATCGCAAACCCGATGCCTTCGGGACCCCCGTAGGACCTGTTCAACACGGCGGTGTTGATGCCCACCAGCTGGCCCTGCGCGTCGATGAGCGCGCCGCCCGAATTGCCCAGGTTGATGGCCGCATCGGTTTGAATGAAGTTCTCGAACGTCGCCAGGCCCAACTGACCGCGTCCCGTGGCGCTGACGATGCCCTGCGTGACCGTTTGGCTCAACCCATAGGGATTGCCGATGGCCAGGACGATATCGCCGACGCGCAGCGAGTCGGACCGGCCCAACGGCATGACCGGCAGTTTACCGATCGACAGCCGCAGCACCGCGATGTCGGTGTCGGGGTCGGTGCCGATCAGCGTCGCTTCGGCGACCCGCTGGTCGCTCAATTGCACGCGAATGGAGTCCGCGCCGGCGATGACATGATGATTGGTGATGATATGTCCCGACTTGTCGACGATGACGCCTGAGCCGAGGCTGCGCTCCACTCGCCGCCGGTAACTGGGCCAATACTCGCCGAACAATTGTTCCAACGGCGCAGGTTGAGTGCGCTCAGTCACGACCCGGGCGGTGTAGATGTTGACGACTGCCGGCGCCGAGCGCGCCACGGCGTCGGCGAAGCTGGCAATGGGTGTCGGTGCGGGCGTCACCCTGACTGGGGGAGCGGGCGCAACAGGCGTTGAGGCAGCGCCCGTGGAGTGGTTGCCGTTGAAGGAAAACTTCCACAGAACGATCAGAAACGCCGCCGCCAAGCCGACGATTATCGCTTTCACCAGGAAGGTCAAAATGGAAAGTGCGCTTTTCAATCAATCCGCCCATGCGTGGCGCATTGCATGCGCCTTGCCGCTTAAGAATGTGAATTCTGTGTATAATGCGCTGCTTTGAAACTCCGCGAAACACCTTGTCCGTAAGCGTTTGAGCCAAGAATTGCAGTACTTAAGTTTTAGGGGCGATTGAATGAGCGATCAGGTTGACCATAGCCGTCGCCGGCTTCTGACGGCGGCTACCGTCGGCGTCGGTGCAGTCGGAGTTGCATTTACAGCGGTTCCCTTTTTGGCCTCTTGGCAACCCAGCGCGCGGGCCAAGGCCCTCGGTGCGCCGGTCGAAGTGGATGCCTCCAAGCTCGAAGTCGGCCAGATGATGAAAGTCGTGTGGCGCGGCCAGGCCGTGTACGTCGTCCGCCGCACCAAGGAAGTCATCGACCAGATGGGAAAGCACGACGCCTTGCTGGTCGACCCGGGTTCCGATGGCTCCATTCAGCCGGACTACATCAAGTCCGAAGGCGCGCTGCGATCCATCAGACCTGACTATTGGATCGGACTGGCTGTCTGCACGCACCTGGGCTGCTCGCCATTGGGTGCGTTCGAGCCGAACAATTCCGCTCAGGTGACCGGTGTCGACCTGGGTCAAGGCTGGCCGGGCGGCTTTTACTGTCCCTGCCATGGCTCCAAGTTCGATTTGTCCGGCCGTGTGTTCAAAGGCGTGCCCGCGCCGACCAATCTGACGGTGCCGCCATACTCCTTCGGCGGCGACACGCGCATCCTGATCGGCGTCGACAGCGCGCCGAAAAAAGCATAGTTCTGCTAACGAGAGGTTGATCGATGGCTTCATTCCCGGAAATCCCCGACAGCGGTGAGAGAAGCGGCTTTTCGCAGTGGATCAACGAGCGACTGCCTGTGGCTGCCTTTTGGAAGAAGCACCTCTCGGAGTACTACGCGCCGAAGAACTTCAACTTCTGGTATTTTTTCGGCGGGCTTGCGATTTTGGTCCTCGTCAATCAGCTCATCACCGGTATTTTCCTGACCATGAGCTACAAGCCCACGGCGGCCGAGGCGTTCGCCTCCGTCGAGTACATCATGCGCGATGTGCGCTGGGGCTGGCTGCTGCGCTACATGCATTCGACCGGGGCCTCCGCATTCTTCATCGTCATCTATCTGCACATGTTCCGCGCGCTGCTGTACGGGTCGCACCGCAAACCACGCGAGCTGATCTGGATCTTCGGCTGCCTCATCTTCGTGCTGCTCATGGCCGAGGCCTTCATGGGCTATGTCCTGCCGTGGGGAAACATGAGCTACTGGGGCGCACAGGTCATCGTGTCCTTGTTCAGCAGCCTGCCGTACATCGGCCAGTCGCTGGTGGAGTGGATCCGCGGCGACTACTACATCGCAGACGCCACCTTGAACCGGTTCTTCGCGCTGCATGTGGCGGCGCTGCCGCTGGCGCTGGTGTTCCTGGTGGTCGTGCATCTGGCCGCTTTGCATGAAGTGGGGTCGAACAACCCCGATGGCATCGAAATCAAGAAGTTGAAAGACGCCAAGGGCATTCCGCTCGACGGCATTCCCTTTCATCCGTACTACACGGTCAAGGATCTGGTGGGCACCGCGGGCTTCCTGCTGATTTTCTGCGGCATCATCTTTTTCGCGCCTACTTTCGGCGGGCTGTTCCTCGAGGAACCCAATTTCGAGCCTGCGAACGCACTGCAGACGCCGCCGCACATCGCACCCGTGTGGTATTTCACGCCTTACTACGCCATGTTGCGCGCCGTGCCCTCGTTCCTGGGAACGCAGGTGTGGGGCGTTCTGGTCATGGGCGCCGCCATCGTCATTTTGTTCTTCGTGCCGTGGCTGGATCGCTCGCCGGTCAAGTCCATCCGCTATCGCGGCCCGATTTTCAAACTCGCCCTGGCCGTATTCGTGGTTGCCTTCGTGATGCTCGGTGTCTGCGGCATGAAACCTCCATCGGGCATCTACCCGCAGCTGGCGAAGATCGGGACCTTTTTGTATTTTGCGTTCTTTTTGCTGATGCCCTGGTACACACGCATCGATAGCGTCAAGCCAGTGCCGGAGAGGGTGACGGGACATGCTTAAGCGCTGGGTACTGTTGGCTGCAAGCTGGGCTTTCGTGGGCCTGCCTGTGGCGGCCGTCGCGGAGGAGGGCGGATTTGCGCTGATGCATGCCGGAACCGACATCGACAATCTCGAGTCCTTGCAGCGCGGCGCGCGCAATTTCATGAATTACTGCTCCGGCTGTCATTCCTTGAAATACCTGCGCTACAACCGGATGGCCGAGGACCTTAAGATTCCGGAAGCCGAGTTGGCGGCGAATCTCATGTTCACCACGGACAAGGCCTTCGACACCATCAACGTGGCGATGCCGGCGGAGTCCGAGGTGTGGTTCGGCAAGCAGCCGCCGGATTTGTCGTTGATCGCGCGTGCGCGGGGGACCGATTACCTGTACTCCTTCCTGCATGGCTTCTACGCGGATAAGACACGGCCCTGGGGTGTGAACAACCTGTATCTGCCTGCGGCGGCGATGCCGCATGTGCTGCAGGCACAGCAGGGTCTGCAGAAGCCGGTATTCAAGAGCGAACCCGATGAGAAGGGCGGCGCCAGGATGGTGATGACCGGCGTCGAGATGATGACACCGGGCGCGATGAAACCCGAGGAGTACGACCAGTTTGTGCGCGATCTCGTGAATTTCCTCGACTATGCCGGTGAGCCGATCAAGTCCAGGCGGCAGGCGCTGGGTCTTTGGGTCACGTTGTTCTTGCTGGTGTTCTTCGCGTTCGCATATCTGCTCAAGAAGGAATATTGGAAAGACATCCATTGACGATCGCTGACGGGAGCACTGCTTAAGTGGCACGCCGGGCCGTGATGACCCTGTTTTCCGCGCCCACGGATCCGTGGAGTCATCGTACGCGCCTGGTGCTGGCGGAAAAAGGCATCTTCATCGATGTCATCAACACCGACCCGGGCAACCTGCCCGAGGATCTGCTGGACCTGAACCCCTACCACAGCGTGCCGACGCTGGTGGACAGGGATCTGGTTCTGTACGATTCCCGCGTCATCATCGAGTATCTGGATGAACGCTTTCCGCATCCGCCGCTGATGCCCATCGATCCGACCACCCGCGCGCAGTTCAGAGTTGCGCTGTACCGGGTCGAGCGTGATTGGTACGGACTTGCGCGCGAGATCGAAGAGGATCCAAATGGCAAGACCGGTGCGCAAAGCCGCAAGGTGCTCGCCGAGGCCATCACCGCCAGCGCGGATGTGTTCAAGGCCAAGCCGTTTTTTCTCAGCGACGAATTCTCGTTGGTCGATGCCAGCATCGCGCCGATTCTCTGGCGTCTGCCATCCTATGGAATCGAACTGCCTCCCCAGGCGCAGCCCATCGTGAAATATGCGAACAGCATTTTCACGCGGCCTGCCTTCGGCGCCAGCCTCACGCAAGCGGAGCGAGAATTGAGGCGGTGAAGCCGCGGCGACCGTATCTGTTGCGTGCGTTGCACGAATGGATCACCGACAGTGGCAACACCCCGCATATTGTCGTCGACGCCGCCTCCGAATCGGTTGTCATTCCCCGCCAGTACGTCAAAGACGGCAAGATCGTGCTGAATGTAAGTTTCTCGGCGACGCAGTTCCTGAAGCTCGGCAACGATTTCGTGACCTTTGAGGCGCGCTTCGGCGGCACCAGCTTCAGCGTGAACGTTCCCATCAAGGCGGTCCTGGGCATTTATGCTCGTGAAACCGGGCAGGGAATGATTTTTCCTGAAGGGGATGCGGATCCGGATCCGGATGATAAATCTCCCTCTCCGCCACCTTCTGCCGCTTCTACACGCAATAGTGCGGCTGAACAGAAGCGCGCTCGATTCAAGGTCGTCAAATAGGATCGCTTCGTTTGCCCTCGCGAGCCGGACCGGTTTGGGTTTGGCTGCGAGGCGCTCGCGACGTCCCGTGAATCGTTGCGGTTTGCCGGTGCCGGCTGGGGGACGTCGTTCCCGAGACCGGGCGGGCGCTAGGGCCCCATACATGGACGCCCCCCATTTGCCAAGCGCTTCTGCTCTGCTCTGATACTCCAGGAATAGATTGCAGCCATACATCCGGCTTGTGAGTGCGGCACGAAGCCGCGAGCCCTGATGGAATTTGCTGGTTGAGTCCTCATCACGGATATGGAGTGCTGCACTCCTGTGGGGCCTGCAGGATTACTCAACCTCGGTCTGACCTGGTGTGCCATCACGTTGAAAAACGCCTGTGCAATCAGTGGTGGGAAAGCGAATATTGATCGAGCTGGGGTCCGTGGCTCAGGCCGCGGCGCTGATGATCGGCGCGCGGTAGCTGCTTTGATAAGTGCGACCGTGGAACAACAGCGCCCACACGATGCGCGCGTTTTTGTTGGCCAGTGCGATCGCCGCGATATTGCGGTTACGCCGTGCCGCGATGCGGGCGAGCCAGCCTTGAGCTTGGTCGGGGTGAAACTTCAGATGCCGCAGCACCGAGTGCGCACCCTGGATCAAGAGCATCCGCAGGTAGCTATCCCCGCGTTTGCTGATGCCCAGCAGCTGGGTTTTGCCTCCCGAGGAGCACTGGCGCGGCACCAACCCGAGCCAGGCGGCGAACTGCCGGCCGTTGTGAAACACCTGCGCATCGGCGACGCTGGCCACCAGTGCCGAGGCGCTTAAAGCGCCGATCCCTGGGATGGCCTGCAGCCGCTGGCTCGCCGCATCCTCGCGGTGCCACGCTTCGATGGCGCGCTGCAGGTCTTTGGCCTGTGCATCCAGGATGCGCAAATGCTCCAGCAAGCGTGCAAATAGCGCGCGCGCAAGGCCGGGCAACCCGTTCTCGGGATCCTGGATGATCGAGGGGAGTTGCAGTTGCAGGTTACGGATACCTACCGGCATGACCACTCCGAACTCGGCCAACAGGCCGCGAATCTGGTTGCCCTGCGCGGTGCGCGCAGTGACAAATCCTTGCCGTGCTCGATGCATCGCCAGCACCGCCTGCTGCTCGGGGTTTTTGATCGCCACGAAGCGCATGGTGGGTCGGCTCACCGCCTCACAGATCGCTTCGGCATCCCGCGCATCGTTTTTGTTGGTCTTCACGTACGGCTTGACGAACTGCGGGGCCATCAGCCGCACGGTGTGGCCGAAGGCGCTGAGTTGCCGGGCCCAGAAATGCGCCCCGCCGCACGCCTCCATGCCGATCAGGCAGACGGGCAAATTACTGAAGAACTTGGTCATCTCGCTGCGCTTCAAAACCCGACGCAGCACCGCTTTACCGCGCTGATCCACGCCGTGCACCTGAAAAACGTTCTTTGCCAGATCGATCCCAACCGTCGTAATGTTCATCTCGGACGCTCCTGCTGCTGGTTTAAGTGAATACTCGACACATCCACTTTGGCACATCTGATGCCGTTCAAAAGCAGGGGCGTCCATGCCATTACGGATCTCAGCGCGTAAATTGATTGTTGCGCTCCACCGCGCCGGTTCGCCCGGTCTCGGCTCGCTCATCGCAGCCAAACCCAAACCGGTCCGGCTCGCGAGGGCGGGCGATGCGTTGTGTTGAAGCTTTTCAGAGCGTGAAGGCTTGTTTTACCCACTCTATTTCGGGCTCTTGGTGGGGCAGGCCCGTGATGGCTACCACGTCGAAGCGCATCGGCAGGTGACTCCACTCCTTCGCGCGCTGTAGAAAGCATTGTGCGGCGCGGACTAGCTTGCGTTGTTTCCAGTGAGTGACGGAGGCCAGCGCTCCGCCGAAGTCCTCGTTGCGGCGCTGGCGCACTTCCACGATCACCAGCACCAGGTCATCCAGACAGACCAGATCCAACTCGCCCACCTTGAAGCGCAGGTTGCGCGCGATGATGACCAGTCCGCGCGATTCCAGATATCGCGCGGCCAGATGTTCGGCATCTTGTCCATGCAGCAAGTGCCATGACTTTCGCGGCAGATCCTTCGCCATGCAGGACAGCATGGCCGACGTCCGGCTCAATGGCACGCCGCGAATCTGGCGGATTCGCACGATTTGTAGTGCGGCCTTCTCGCGCGCAAAAAGTCGCTCCGGGAATCGCGTGATGCCGTAGTTTCGAAGCGGGGGGAAATAGTTTGGCTTTGCGTTGAGAGCGCCGCGCCCGGCCGCTTCGCGCGCAGCAGCGTTACAACCAAACCACTCGCCAAGATCCGTGGGGGCGGAGCGCGCGGCCGGGCGCTCGATCGCAAAGCCA